>NZ_JBXWQZ010000018.1:0-72224 GCF_059612645.1 Ruegeria sp. YKSF131
GTTGCCCAACCGCCACGCCACAATGCGCTCTTCAAGAATACCACCTGTATCGCTGTTCGCCGTGGTTGGACTTTGCGGGGACGTTCGCGGTCAGGTCAAGGCTTCGGGTGCAAATCTAAGCCTGCCAGTGGGTGGCAGGGTGTTGGGAGTGAATTGATATCTTGTCCGCACAAAACAGCACCAGATGGCTGAGGTCGGGGCGCGTGCGCGAGCTGTAGATCAAGCCGTCCGCCCTCAGTGCCCGCGCATTATCCGAAAAAGCCCATGTCGGCGAAGGGACCCCCATAGCACGATTATCCTGCCAGATCACCGAGACAGCCGTCTGCCCGCGGTAGTCCACCAACCGCGCGTTTTCCACCAGAAACCTTTGTATCACGCGGTCGGGATCATCCCCCGAGACGTAGCGCCGGATGGCGACCGAAGCGCCCTCGGCGCTGAGCGAGGCATAAAGCGCGAACTGTCCGGAATGATGAAAGCGCCCCTCAGGCGCGCGGGCAGGCAGCAATGGGGTCGCTGCCTGCGACGCAAACAGAATTCTCCAGACTGGGCCAGAGAATTCAAGCATGCATCAGTCCTGTTCGGCCAGGAACCGTTCGGCATCCAGTGCCGCCATACAGCCCATTCCTGCGCTTGTTACCGCCTGACGATAGACATGGTCGGTCAGATCGCCTGCCGCGAACACGCCGGGGATCGAGGTTTCGGTGCTGCCCGGTTTGGTGACGACATAACCACCCATATGGGTTTCCAGCGTGTCCTTGACCAACTCGTTCGCAGGGGCGTGGCCGATGGCGACAAAGACACCTTTGCACGGGATCTCGGTGATCTCGCCGGTTTTAACATGTTTGACCCGAACACCTTCGACGCCCAAAGGCGCATCGGTGCCGATCACTTCTTCCAGCTGGTGGAACCACAGCGGTTCGATCTTTTTATTCTTCAACAGGCGATCCTGAAGGATCTTTTCCGCCCGCAACTCATCGCGGCGGTGGATCAGGGTCACCTTGCTGGCGAAATTGGTCAGGAACAGGGCTTCTTCCACGGCTGTGTTGCCGCCACCGATCACCACGATTTCCTGCCCGCGATAGAAGAACCCGTCACAGGTGGCGCAGGCCGAGACGCCAAAGCCCTTGAACTTCTCTTCCGAGGGCAGACCCAGCCATTTTGCACGCGCGCCTGTGGCCAGAATGACCGCATCAGCGGTATAGGTGGTGCCGCTGTCGCCCTTGGCGGTGAAGGGGCGCTTGCTGAGGTCCAGATCGCTAATGATATCGCCAATCACCTCACATCCCATGGCCTTCGCATGGTCCTGCATCCGCACCATCAGGTCCGGGCCCTGCACCTCGGTGTCGCCGGGCCAGTTTTCGACCTCGGTCGTCGTTGTCAGCTGACCACCGGGTTCGATGCCCTGTACCAGAATGGGTTCCAGCATGGCGCGGCTTGCATATACGCCTGCGGTGTACCCTGCGGGCCCTGACCCGATGATCAGAACCTTGGTGTGTCTTGTGTCGGCCATGGTGCCCCCGCTCGAATTGCCTGAATTGGGCCCGCGGCCCGTCGCCCCGATATAGCGACCGACTGGCCCGGCTTAAAGCCCCTTACTGTTCAGGCCCCCTCGGGCCGGGGTGCCTTGTGTTTACGGGAAGAAGGCGAAAAGGAAACAAAGAAAATTGCGCATCTGCGAAACATTATTGCGCGCGTGTGGGGTGCTGATATAAGAACCGAAAAAATCAGGAGCATTTGATGGTCACGACTCGGCTGGATGATATTGATCGCAAGATTCTGGCGGAACTGCAGGCGGACGGTCGTATGACCAATGTCGAGCTGGCAAAACGGGTCGGAATCTCGGCCCCGCCCTGTCTGCGCCGGGTGCGCACACTCGAAGAATCCGGCTTCATCACCGGCTACCACGCCGAGGTCAACTCACGCGAGTTGGGGTTCGAGGTTCAGGTATTTGCCATGGTAGGTCTGAACAGCCAGGCCGAAGTCGAACTGCGCGCGTTCGAAGGCCGCTGCCGCGATTGGCCATTGGTCCGCGAATGCCACATGCTGAACGGCGAAGTGGATTTCATTCTGAAATGCGTCGCACCTGACCTGAGCAGCTTTCAGCAGTTTCTGACGGGCGAGTTGCTGACCACGCCAAACGTGGCCAGCGTCAAGACATCGCTCGTTATTCGCGGCGCAAAAGACGAGCCAGGCGTACCGTTCGACGTTCTGGAAGAACGTATGAACCGGATGGCGTGACCCCAACACGTTTTGGTTGCGCGGTGATTGGTGGCAACAGTGCTGCCACCGCAAGGGATAGAACCCAACTTATTACCAGCTGCATGATGCCCCCCATAATGCAGTAATCACAATCATGCTCAGGCCGTCATCGCGTCGATCTCACCATCTCCGGCGCGCGGCATCAGCAGCGGGCCAAAATCGTTCAGCGACTCGATATGCGCGAACAGGTTCAGATAGATCGACCGAAGCGAGTGGCTGATCATGCGAACCGCATTCACACCTGGATGATATGTTTCGAACTGTAATCCATCTACGCGAATAACGGAATGGCGTTTTAAACAAATGTGAAACAGTTCAACGGGGGTAGGCGGCATTGTTTCAATGACACCCATCCCGTCCTGAAATTCGGACACGGGTGTAAGAATCGGCTGTCCCCCATGCAGGTGCCGCAAATGTGCAGGTGTTCCCACGATTCGCGCCGCCGGGCCGGCAATGACACCCGACATTGGCTTTTGCATCCCGAACGTATCCGCCATGATCCGCGTCAACGGTCGCGTCCGGCCACGTGAATCCGCGCGTCCGGGGATCAACGTGACAGATCCCTTCCACAACACGGTTTCCGATGCGCCATTCTGCGTCAGGACCGTATCCCCAGGCATCAAATCCTCGATTGCCATCGGTCCATGTTCTGTTTCCACCAAAGATCCACGTGTGAAGGCACAAAACGCGTCTTCAAACATCGGCAAGGCGGGCGCGATATGGCGGGTCTGAACCACATCTCCATTCTTTAGCAGGCTGCTGACTTCATAGCGGCGCAGCTGGGCCTTTGGCTTTGAAACTGGCCGCGGTATTTCTCGCAGCATGGCCGAAGTTTCGATTGCATTTCTGGCCGCGCGGGCCAGTGAATTTGGAATAGTCATTAATATTCCGTCCCCTCAAAATGTTCGGTCAGGCGCGGCGTACCCCCGTACAGACGCGCCCGGCGAACTGGTTCTTTGTCTTGAAACAAATGGGTGACCCCCGGGCGATGACCGGAACGGTCCCGCAACGCGACTAAATCTCGCTTTCCAATGGTCAACACATTGACCCCCCAGACAAACTCGTACTACACGGGCGAAATTGCCCGCACACACAACTCCGTAAAAGTCACGAACCCCTCGTTCGTGACGCGCGATACATCAGGCCGGAGCAAACCTGATACGCGTTGACCCAGATAAGACCGGCAGCTTGGTCTCTGGGTTTTTCTGTCTCAGCGTCGTGCCGCGATGCGACTGGCGACCCTGACAGAATTGCTTGTTACCCGCTTCCACGGCATTTCCAGGTTCTGGTCCCGAGTGGCCTCGACCATGGCTTTCAGAAAGCGTGATTTGGTTTTCATTTTTTGGTCCTGCTCCGAGCGGGGCGTATTTCCCCACATCCTCTGTAAACCTTTTGTGACGCGCGTTTGCGGCAGGGATAAGGCTTATCCGGGATGATTTGCGGACAGAAAAATGAAGTCAGACGGACCTCCCACTCAACACGCCAGCGCCCGATTTTCGAACGTCAGATACCGATCTGATTACTGGCAAAAACTCGTTACGATTCTGATGCCCAATCAACACAACAAATGTGGCGGAAAAGTGGCAGGGTACCTAAATCTGGACGAAGATCACAATCTTATGACGGAGATCAGCCGCCCGTAATCGACCTCGTTCGCGTGCGTTGATCGGCGATAGGAATAGAACCTGTCGGGGTCGGAATATGTGCAGTGCCGGGTCCACTCGGCCTGTCCGATTCCCGCCTGCCGCAGCCGGTGCAGCCCGAAGGCGGGCAGATCAAATTGCAGGCGGTCACTTTCACCATTGGCAAAAAAGCGGCTGTTGTCCGGCGAATCCGCCAGGAACGCGTCCAGAAACTCTGGCCCCACTTCGTAAGCGCGCTGGGAAATACTGGGTCCGATCACGGCGCAGATATTGCTGCGGTCGGCCCCCAGCGCCTCCATCGCGTCCAGCGTTGCCTCCAGAACACCGTCCAGCGCGCCGCGCCACCCGGCATGGGCGGCACCGATCACATGCGCGTCGGGATCGGCGAACAGAACCGGCTGGCAATCGGCCGTCAGGATCGTCAGGGCCAGACCGGGTGTTGCTGTGACAATGGCATCCGCTTTGGGCTTTTCACCTTCAACCGGGGCTTTGACTGTCAGAACCGTTGGCGAATGAACCTGATGCACCGCGACCATTGCCTCGGGTTCAACCTCCATCGCGTCTGCCACCCGTCGCCGGTTCAGCGCGACAATCTCGGTTTGATCCGAGGACCCCTGACCACAATTCAAGCCGCTGAAAATTCCTGAAGACGCGCCGCCGCGACGGGTAAAGAACCCATGGCGAAATGGCGACAGCAGGTCCGAGGTCAGAATTTCCAGCGTCATGGTTCCAATCCTGGTGGTGGGGCTGCATAGGCCGGGAAAAGGCCCATCACCTTGAACAGATTTCCCATTTCATCAGGATGCGTCAACCGCCGATGCGCGGCAATCAGCGCATCCAGGTCGGAACCGCTCAGCGCCTTGGACAGGGCTTGCGCGCGGGCGGTGATCCCCAGCCGTTCAAAGAAGACGCCCTGCGGTGTCAGGCGGGAATGCCTGCAACCACAGGCACGGGTCGCAATAGCCAAAGGCTCAAAATCCACATGCGCGGTCAAATCGGCCTGACCGGGCGATGCCAGAGGATCGGTATGTTCGTGGTTTTGCAGAGCCTGCAAGGTATCGCCCAGCGAATGCCAGTCACCATAATCCACAATCAGCGCCGCGCCGCCATGGCTGGCGATCCGCCCCGCGATCACGGTCAGAATGGGAATCGCAGCAGCACACAGCTCGACCAGATCACCGTCCTTGGTGTCCGACAGCCTGTCATTCAACGCCACCTGCGGCCCGATTGCGCCCAGTCCGAACGTCAACCCGCCGTCACGTTCACCCACCAGACGCTCGCGCCAGCCCGTACCGTCACGCTGAAACTGGCGTATGGGCAGGGCATCAAAGAACTCGTTAGCAACCAGCAACAGCGGCTGGTCGGGCAGGTAGGCGATCGTGTCGATCCAGACCGCCTCGTAATCCTTCAGCGTTGCCGCCTGCACCTGTTTCAATACAGGCGATGCTTCAACCAGTACAACCTGCGCTGCCTCGTGAAATCCGGGTACAGCCCGTGTGGCGCGCAGAATATCGGCCATCAATGTACCGCGCCCCGGCCCCAGCTCGCACAGGGTAAACGGTGCAGGCCGTCCCTGATCCATCCAGCTCTGCGCCAGAGACAGCCCGACCAGCTCCCCGAACATCTGGCTGATTTCCGGCGCTGTGGTGAAATCCCCCGCTGCTCCCAGCGGATCACGGGTCGTGTAATAGCCCAGCGTCGGATGCAGCAGGCATTCGCCCATAAAATCCGTCACGCTCAGCGGTCCATCCTGCCGGATGCGGGCGATCAGATGATCGGTCAGGCTCATGCCGCCCGCCGCCGCGCCCGCAGGGCAAACCACAGACCAAGCGCGATCATCGGCAGCGACAGGAACTGCCCCATGGTCAGCCCGTACCCGCCCACATGCCAGGCCAGCCCCAGTGGATTGCCGGGCGATACGAACTGCGCATCCGGCTGGCGAAAGAACTCGACGATAAAGCGCGACGCGCCGTAGCCCGCCAGGAACGTTCCCATGACAAGGCCCGGTGTGCGAAAACCGCCGCGCCGATAGACCAGCCACAGCAATACCGCCCCCAGCAAAACACCCTCCAGCGCGGCCTCATACAGCTGCGACGGGTGCCGGGCGCACATACCTGCGACCACGCCGGGGCAATCCTGCGCAGCAAATCCGGGAAAGATGACGGCCCAGGGCAGCTCACTCGGGCGGCCCCACAGCTCGGCATTGACGAAATTGGCCAGCCGCCCCAGCAGCAATCCGGGCGGAACGGTGTAGGCAACCAGATCCCCCAGCGACAGGGCAGGGATCCGGTGCCGTCGTGCAAAAAGGTACGACGCAAGGATCACGCCCAGCAGACCGCCATGAAAGGCCATGCCGCCTTGCCAGACCTTCACGATCTCCAGCGGGTGCGACAGGTAATAAGCCGGCTGATAGAACAGTACAAAGCCCAGCCGTCCGCCCAGAATTACGCCCAGAATGATCCAGGTGACCAGATCCTCCAGTTGCTCGGGCTTCATCGGCGGGCCATCCGCAGGCCAGAGCGTTGGGCGGCGCAACGCCACAACGGCCAGCCGCCACGCGATCAGGATTCCCGCGATATAGGCCAGTGCATACCACCTTAACGCGAACTCCATCCCGAACAGCGGGATCGAGAACAGTTCGGGCGACAGATCGGGAAAATTCAGAACAGCCTGCATGTGCGTCTCATTGCCCGGGGTTTGCAGGTCAAGTCAACCTTGAGCCCGCGCCATTCTTTGCCCATATACATGTAAACCGCGAGATCGGAGAACAGATATGCAGACCCGCAACAAGATCCTGGATGACGTGTCCCAACTGATGACCAACGCCATGGGCGTGGCGCAGGGCGCGCGGGAAGAGGCTGAAAACGCGATGAAGTCGATGATCGACCGCTGGCTGGCCGATCGCGATTTCGTTACCCGTGAAGAATTTGACGCCGTGCGCGCCATGGCCCAGAAGGCGCGCGAAGAAAACGCTGCACTCGAAGCCCGCATCGCCGCGCTCGAGGCAAAACTGGACAAATAACGCCCCGGCGTTCCCTGTTTTCACAATTTTCGGACAAAGCAAGCCGCCGCGCAATCCAGCCCGGATTGTGCGGTGCTGTGTATTCTGACGCGTCGCATAATTTATTCAAGATAAAGCTGACTCTGACGCCAATATTTTGAGCGCCGTTGCCTTCTGTCCACAACTTATTGCTGTTATCCCCAATAATTAGGGTTGCCAGAACTTACGCCACATCGCACCATATTTAGTACAAGCCTATGGGGGAAGCCCGGTTTGTAGAGCAGGCAACTAGCGCTGGGGCGCTGCCAGCCCCGAAATGCTAGAGATTAGTGAGGTGGCATTATGGCCCTTTCCGAGCAGTATCTCGAAGAAGACATTCATCCGATCGACATTGTTGAGCATCTGGCCGAACATCACGACTGGGATTTTGATCGCATTGGGGACGATCAGATTGCCATGGCCGTTGAAGGGCAGTGGCGCACCTACTCGATCACACTGGCCTGGTCCAACTATGACGAAACGCTGCGCATGGTGTGCAGCTTCGAAATGGAACCACCGGCCGAGCGTGAAATGCAGCTCTATGAGCTGCTCAACAAGATGAACGACCAGTGCTGGGCAGGCGCGTTTACCTATTGGGCAAACCAGAAGCTGATGGTCTATCGCTATGGTCTGGTCCTTGCAGGCGGGCAAACGGCCAGCGCTGACCAGATCGACACGATGATCAATGCCGCCGTCATGAGCGCCGAGCGGTACTACCCCGCGATCCAATTGGTGACCTGGGGCAACAGAGGGCCAGAAGAAGCCATGCAAGTGGCCATTGCAGAGGCCTACGGCCGCGCGTAAACCTTTGCTCCGAACCGATATGTAATGCGGGAGGGGCAAATGGACATGACGCGAGTGGCCGAACAGGGGCTTGTGCTTCTGGGGTGCGGAAAGATGGGGTCCGCAATGCTGGCGGGATGGCTGGAACACGGCCTTCCGCCAGCTTCCGTTTGGGTCATCGATCCCTACCCGTCAGATTGGCTGAAGGCGCAGGGCGTCAATATCAACGCACCGTTGCCCGAATCCCCCGCCGTGGTGCTGGTTGCGGTCAAACCGCAGATGATGGGCGAAGCCCTGCCTGCCCTTCAGGCACTGGGCGGTGGGTCCAGCCTGTTCATTTCGGTTGCGGCTGGCACCTCGATTGCCACCTTCGAATCTGTTCTGGGCGGTGACACCCCGATCATTCGCGCCATGCCCAACACGCCCGCCGCCATCCGTCAGGGCATCACGGCACTGATCGGCAACGCACACGCCTCCGAGGCCGATATGGAACAGGCCGAAAACCTGTTGGCAGCAGTGGGTCAGACCGTACGCCTTGAGGATGAGGCACAGATGGACGCCGTCACCGGGCTCAGCGGGTCCGGCCCGGCCTATGTGTTCCATCTGATCGAAACTCTGGCCGCTGCGGGCGAGGCGCATGGCCTGCCTGCCGAGCTTGCGATGAAACTGGCCAAGTCCACAGTGGCCGGTGCCGGGGCGCTGGCCATGGCGTCCGACGAAGACCCGGCACAGCTGCGCATCAACGTGACTTCTCCGAACGGCACCACACAAGCCGCGCTTGAGGTGCTGATGCATCAGGAAACCGGCTTTCCCGACCTGCTGCATCGTGCCGTCAAGGCTGCAACCGACCGATCCAAGGAGCTCTCGCGTGAGTGAAATTTCGTTCGATGACTTCCTCAAGGTCGATATTCGCGTGGGCGAGGTGATCCGCGCCGAAGCCTATCCCGAGGCCCGCAAACCCGCGATCAAGATGTGGATCGACTTTGGCGACGAGATCGGTGAGCGCAAGACCTCGGCCCAGATCACCGCGCATTACGATCCGGCCACTCTGGTCGGCAAACAGGTCATGGCTGTCGTCAACTTCCCTCCGCGCCAGATCGGCAAGTTCATGTCCGAGGTTCTGGTGCTGGGTTTGCCCGATGACAGCGGCGAGATCGTTTTGATCGGCCCCGACGGCAAGGTTCCAACCGGCGGGCGGATGCACTGATGAAACTGCTGATCACGCGCCCGATGACTCCGGCAGTCGAATCGCGCGCCCGCGCCGATTTCGATGTGACCATCCGGGAAAACACCCTGCCCATGTCACGGCAGGAGATGCTGGCCGCTCTGGCCGACTATGACGTGGTCGTGCCGACACTGGGCGATCAGTTCTCGGCTCAGGTCTTTGCGGATGCAGGTCAGCCACGATGCAAGCTGCTGGCCAATTTCGGTGTTGGCTTCAACCATATCGACGTGGATGCCGCACGTGCGGCCGGGGTTGACGTGACCAACACCCCCGGTGCGGTGACCGATGCCACGGCTGATATCGCCATGACCCTGCTGCTGACCACAGCCCGGCGCGCAGGTGAGGGTGAGCGGCTGGTGCGGTCGGGTCAGTGGCAGGGCTGGCACCCGACGCAGATGCTGGGCCATCATGTGACCGGCAAGCGCGTGGGCATCGTCGGTATGGGCCGCATCGGGCAGGCCATCGCGCGCCGCTGTCATTTCGGGTTTGCAATGCAGGTGGCCTATCAGTCCCGCAATGCAAAAGATCTGGATTTCCCGGCGGAATTCACACCTGACCTTGAAACACTCGCCGCCTCGGTCGATTTTCTTGTGCTTGCCGTTCCCGGTGGTGCGGAAACCCGCCACCTGATCAATGCGCAGGTTCTTGAGGCGATGAACCCCTCGGCTATTCTGGTCAACATCGCCCGTGGCGAGGTGGTGGACGAGGCCGCGCTGATAACGGCTCTGCAAACCGGTCAGATCGCGGGGGCGGGGCTGGACGTCTACGAATTTGAACCCAAAGTGCCGCAAGCTCTGTGCGATATGGAAAACGTCACCCTGCTGCCCCATCTGGGTACAGCCACCGAAGAGGTGCGCAGCAGCATGGGTCACATGGCGCTGGATAACGTGGCGGCCTTTGTCGCGGGCAGGGCGCTGCCCAACCCGGTCTAGTCGCCCACCGCCTCACGCCAATGTTTACGGCAGAGCGAGACATAGGTCTCGTTCCCGCCAATCTGCACCTGCGCCCCTTCGGTGATGGCCTTGCCGGTTTCATCCCGCCGAATCACCATCGTGGCCTTGCGACCGCATTCACAGATCGTGCGCACCTCGCGCATTTCGTCGGCAAGGGCCAGCAGGGCGGCGGAACCGGGGAACAGTTTGCCCTGAAAATCCACCCGCAGCCCATAAGCCAGCACCGGCACATCCAGATCGTCCACCGCACGGGCCAGTTGCCAGACCTGCGCCTCGGACAGGAATTGTGCCTCATCAATGAAAACGCAGGCCACGGAACCATTGTCCAGCCGGGATCGGATCATGGCGAAGACATCATCTTCGGGTGTGAACGTGTCAGCCTGCTCCGATATGCCGATGCGCGATGCAATCCGCCCCGCACCCGCCCGCCCGTCAAGGGCGGCGGTCATCAGATAGGTCTGCATCCCGCGCTCGCGATAGTTGTGCGACGCCTGTAGCAACACGGTCGACTTGCCCGCGTTCATGGTGGAATAGTTGAAATACAGCTTTGCCATGGCGTGGGTCTAAAACGCCCGACGAAAAGGAACAAGAGAGCAATCGGTCGTAAGAAGCGACGTCGCCGTTGCGTGTGCAGAGGCCGAGCTGGGCTCGTAGGGGATGGAACCCCCGCGTCTGCAACAGCGACGCCGTCGGCCAACATGTGGCCAAAACAAAGCAAGGCCCAACAATACCGCCCTGCAATCACTCTTTACCGGCTTGAACTGCCGCCACTCACTCACAAAATCCCCCGCTTATCTGAGGGATAGTCAATGTATGACATTTCAATTATGACTCAGGTATGGGAAATTTCCCGACGCTTTCCCCGGTTTGGACACCGGGCGGGCGTTTGCAGGTAATAAAGGTAAATCAATGGCAGATATCGGGGCCTATCTGAAGAAACACACAGAAGCGCTGGTCAAAGATGTCGGAATAGAAGCTGCTTGTGAAATCACCGGAAAATCCAAGGCGACCCTGGGCCGGTATTATTCGGACAATGCCGAACACGCGGACAGGTTCATGCCCGTGGATGCGGTGGCTCGGCTTGAAAACGCAGCAACTTATCCGCATGTGACATCCGCGCTGGCGGATCTGAAAAACATCACCTTGTCCTACAGCGAACGCAACACCGAGGATCCTCGCACAGGCGGGGTGAATTCGGATGTCATCGCGCTCAGCCAGCGGTTTGCAATGCTGATGACTGAATATCAATCCGCAATCGAAGATGGCATCATCACGGTGAACGAAGCCAAAAGGCTGCTGAAAGAAACCAGTTTGCTTCAGCAGGTCCTGATTGAAATGAAACTGCACCTGGAAGAAGAAAGCGTCAGCTAGGCTTGACTGCGGTCCGTAACCGGCCAAATTCCGCCTGCCCGGATTGCAGCAGATGTCGTGCGCTTTGTGGAATGATCACCAACCGGACCCTGTGCCTCAATTCAGTCACGTCTTTCCGATAAGCTGCGGCGCAGGCAAGATCGTCAAGGGCAGTAAACCATGCAGAAAATGCAGGGAAATTACAGCGTTCTCGCAGACCATATGGTTTGGCGGTCGTTCCTGTTTGTCTATACGCTTTTTCTGGCCACGGTGCTGTTTGGTGCTTATCAGGAAGGCCCCGATGACGCGATGCGCTGGGTCATGGTGCAGGACCTGCTGGCGGGGCAGGGCTGGTTTGACGCCTATCAGCATCGGCTGGGGCCGGGTGACGGCACGCTGATGCACTGGTCCCGGCTTGTCGATGCGCCGATTGCCGGGCTCTACACACTGTCCGCGATGGTCGTGCCACCCGACAGCGCCTTGCAAGTGACTGCGTTTGTCTGGCCGGTGCTGCTGGCGGGGCTGACCCTGTGGGCCTTTGCTGTCACCGGTGGAGCTTTGGGCGGGCGCAATGGCGCGGTTTCGGCACTGGTGGTCGGCGTGCTGACGCTCGAACATTATCGGAAGTTCGACTATTTCTCTTTTGACCACCACAATGTTCAGATTCTGCTGTTTGCAGCGGCCCTCATGTTCTTTGTCCTGCGCAAGGCCAAACCCTCTGCTGCGGGGTGGCTGGGTGCCTGCCTCGCCCTTTCGGTGTCCGTCGGCACCGAATCGATCGTGCAGATCGCGGTTATCGCGGTGTTCCTTGCGATTGACTGGATCGTGACCGGCACAGCCGCCCGCCGCAACACCATGGTGTTTGGAGCCGGGCTGGCGCTGACCCTGTTGCTGGCCAGCGTTGCAACAACGGGACGTCAGGGCTTTCTGTTTCCAAGCTGCGATGCCCTGACGATCAGTGTGGCCCTGCCGGCCGGGATCGCGGCCCTGTGCCTGTGTGCAGCAGCCTGGGTCGGGTCGGGCTGGTCCTATTGGGGGCGTATCGGCGCGTGTCTTGTGGTCGGCGCTGTAACACTTGGCTGTGCTTACGCATTTGCACCCCACTGCCTTGAAAACCCGATTGCGGATCTGCCTCAGGACATGCGCGACTTCTGGCTCAGCCAGGTCGCTGAAGCACAGAATATCACCGTCGTTCTGGAACGGCATCTGGGCGAGGCCGCGGCCCTGATCGCCATGTCTGTCATCACGGCGGTGGCGGCCTTGATCTTTGCCCGCCAGTCACAAGACAAAATGGATTACCTCCTGTTTCTGGCGCTGATTGTGACCGGGTTTTCCATGTTTCTGTACCAGTCCCGGATGATGACGTTTCTGGGCGTGTCCCTCGTGGCTGTTCAGGCTCAGATGCTGCGGGCCCTTTACGTCAGTTACAGAACCCATGGCCGCACGCTCTCCGGCTTGGCTATGATAGGCTTTATCGTCTGCGTCTCGCCAAAGATCGGTAGCAGCGTGGAAAAACAGCTGGGACGGTTTGCGCGCCCATCCCTTGCGGCACCCGTCGCCGAGGTTGCGCGGGATTCGCAAAACGTCGGCGCCCCCTGCAAAGCGCCCGAGGCCTACGCGACCCTGCAAGACCTGCCAGCCGGAATGGTTCTGGTCGATTTCGATTATGCGGCAGAGGTGCTGCGCTATACTGATCATTCGGTTCTGGCTGGGAATTATCACCGCAACCGGGCCGGAATTCAGGCGCAGATCGCGGTTTTGCGTGTGGATGCGTCCCAGGCCGGTCCGCGTCTTGCTGCACTGGGTGTAAGCTATGTGCTGCTGTGCACCGCTGCGCCCCGTGCCGAATTCTGGGACTGGGCGTCTCAGGGGCGCGGGCTGCAATCCCAACTGGCAAAAGGTGAAACCCCCGCCTATCTCAGCCGGATTGATCGTGGGGAAGGGGCCGCGTTCCAGGTTTTTCAGCTGGCGGCCGATCTCTAGGCCGTCAGCGCTTTGCGGAATGCAGATCAGGCGTGACGCTTCACGATCACCGATCCAACCGAATACCCGGCCCCAAAAGAACAGATCAGGCCCAGATCGCCCTCTTGCAGATCGTCAGAGTATTTCGAAAACGCAATGATCGACCCTGCGGATGAGGTGTTCGCATAATCCTGAAGGATATTGGGTTGCTCGCCCGCTTCGGGTTCGCGGCCCAGAACCTTCTTGCCGATGAAGTCGTTCATCGTCTTGTTGGCCTGATGCAGCCACAGGCGTTTGAGGTCGGTATTGCTGACCCCTTCGGCCTCCATATGGTCGCTGATATGCTTGCTGACCATCGGCAACACTTCCTTGAACACCTTCCGGCCGTTCTGCATGAACTGCATGTCGCGGCGGTCAATCACACCATCGGGGCGCGACCGGCGCAGGAAACCGTTATTGTTGCGGATATTGTTGGAAAAGGCGGTGGCACAGCGGGTCGACAGGATTTCGAAATGCGGGCCTTTTGCGTCTTCGATCCGCTCGATCAGCGTTGCCGTTGCCACATCGCCAAAGATAAAGTGACAATCCCGGTCGCGCCATTCCAGATGGCCCGAGCAGATTTCAGGGTTCACCACCAACGCCGCGCGCACCGAACCGGACCGCACCATATCCGCCGCCGCCTGAATGCCGAACGTGGCCGAAGAACAGGCGACATTCATGTCAAAGCCGAACCCGTCGATACCCAGTTCCTGCTGAATCTCGATTGCAATCGCCGGATAGGCGCGCTCGTGGTTCGAGGCCGCACAGATCACCAGATCGACATCCGCCGCCGTGCGCCCCGCCTGCGCCAGCGCCTTCTTGCAGGCATCCACTGCCATCTCGGTCATGATCCCGGGCTCGTCATCGTTGCGCTGGCGCAGCGTCGGGTGCATCACGTCGGGGTTCAGCACCCCGGACTTGTCCATCACGTAGCGGTTCTGAATGCCCGACGCCTTGACGATGAACTCTTCCGAGGAATGCTGCATCGCCTCCATCTGCCCGGCTGCGATGGCCTCGGCATTCTTCGCGTTCTGCTTGTCGGCATAGGCGTTGAACGCTTCAACAAGCTCGGCGTTGGTGATGACGTTTTCCGGGGTGAAGACACCGGTACCGGTGATGGCGGGGGTATACATGGCGGGTCCTGAATGTTTCGGATTCGCCCAAAATGCAGTCATGGCGTGATTTGATCAAGATATGTTGACCTAAGGGAATTCGTTCCTGGGCGCAGTTTCATATCTTGAATAGTTCAGAAATTGAAGTATATCGCCCCGTAACCCGCGCGGAGACCCCCCAATGCCCGACGATATCAGCGCCAGACTGGGCCGCCTCAGCCCCGAGATTCAGGCGATCATGGGCGTCTATGCCCTGTACTGGAAACTGGAAGAGACCTTCGACTGTATCGAAACAGACCTGAGCCACCCGGAATGCCACATGCTGATCAAACTGGATCAGCCCAAGCGCATGGGCGTTCTGGCCGCTGATATGTTAAGCGTCCCGTCAACGATCACCGCCACAGCCGATGCCCTTGAAAAAACGGGCTACCTGACGCGGCGGCGTGACCCCGAAGACCGCCGGGCCTGGTTGCTGGTGCTGACAGAGCAGGGTGAAGAGGCCCGCAACATGCTGGTCGCCGCCGCCGGGGACCTGTTTCACAGGGCCTCGGGCCTAAACGAACAAGAAACTGCCGAATTCGCGCGACTGGCGCGCAAAATCCGCGACAACGTATTGAAAACGGGAATTCCCGAGGGATTGAAGAAATGAAACTCCTGACCTCTCTGGGCCTTGCACTGGCCATTCTGGCAACCCCGATTGCCGCTCAAGATACCCCGAAACCGGTGAAACTCATGCAGGTGCGCGAAACCGCGCCGGGTTTCACGCGGCAGTTCTTTGGCCGCGTCGCCGCGCGCCAGACCGTTGATCTTGCCTTTCAGGTTGCCGGCCAGATTGTCGAGATGCCCATCAACGAAGGCTTCATGATTCCCAAGGATGGTCTGATTGCCCGCCTGGATCAGGAACCGTTCGAGCTGCGCCTTGATCGGGCGCGGCTGCAAAAGGAACAGGCCGACCGCACCGTCGCCCGCCTGTCGCGCCTGCGCGGTACAACCGCCAGCCAGGTGGCCGTGGACGACGCCGAGACCGAGGCGCAGCTGGCCGCAATCGCCCTGCGCGACGCGGAATATGAACTGGAACACGCCACGTTGACCGCGCCGTTTGACGCGCTGGTCTCCAGCCGCTCGGTCGAGGCGTTTACGACCGTCTCGGCGGGCACCCCCATCGTCCGCATTCACGACATGTCGGAACTTCGCATCGTGGTCGATGTGCCCGAGATCCTGTTTCAACGCTCTGGCCAGAATGACGACTTCTTCATCACCGCGAAATTCCCGGTCAGTGACGAAGTCTTCCCGCTGGAA
This sequence comes from Ruegeria sp. YKSF131, assembly GCF_059612645.1. Lineage (NCBI taxonomy): Bacteria > Pseudomonadati > Pseudomonadota > Alphaproteobacteria > Rhodobacterales > Roseobacteraceae > Ruegeria > Ruegeria sp. YKSF131. The sequence continues at coordinate 15,666 of NZ_JBXWQZ010000018.1, forward strand.
ATCCGTGAATTCGACGCGGAAACCTCCAGCGTCGGTCAAACTTTCCGGATCCAGTTTGGCCTGACCCCGCCAAAGGGGCTGCAAATCTTTCCCGGTTCTTCCGTTACCGTCAACGTTCAGGTGCAGGACAACCGCACAGGCATCGTCGTCCCGGCGACCGCCGTAGTCGCTGACGCAAACGGCGCGCTGAACGTCGTGGTGTTTTCCCCGGTAGGGGCGGATGAGGGCACCGTGCGCCGCGTCCCAGTGACCATCGAGCCCACGCAAACCGGCGAAGTCCGGGTGCTGACGGGCCTGTCAGATGGGGATGAGGTCGTTGTGGCCGGGGGCGCTGTGCTGACGGATGGTCAGACGGTGCGCCGGTTCGCCGGTTTCGCGAACTGAGGGGCTGACAGATGAACATCGCCCGCGCCTCAATCGACCGGCCGCTTTACACATGGCTGGTCATTCTCATTGCTCTCATTGGGGGCATCTGGGGGTTCACATCGCTTGGCCGTCTGGAAGACCCGGCCTTTACAATCAAGAACGCGGTTGTCATCACGCAATACCCGGGCGCCACCGCCGAACAGGTGGCGCTGGAAGTATCGGAACCGCTGGAATCCGCCATACAGCAGATGGGCGAGGTGGACGTCATCACCTCGGTCAATCAACCCGGACGGTCCCTGATCGAGGTTGAGATCAAGTCGACATACGACGGCACCGAACTGCCCGCCATCTGGACCCGGCTCAGGGCCAAGGTGCGCGACGCCGCGCGCGGCCTGCCATCGGGCGTCGGCCAACCGTTTGTGAATGACGGGTTCGGCGACGTGTTCGGCCTGTTCTATGCGGTGACCGCCCAAGGGTTCTCGGACGCTGAAAAGCACGAACTGGCAACCTTCCTGCGGCGGGAACTGCTGACCGTTGACGGCGTTGCGGATGTCGAGGTTCAGGGCCTGCCGGACGAGGCGATCTTTGTCGAACCCGATCTGGCGATTTCGGTGAACCAGAATGTCCCGCTGCAAGCAATCAACCAGGCGATTGCCAATGCGGATTCGGTCAATTCCTCAGGGTCCTTGCGCTCTGATAACGACCGCACCACCATCCTGACGGCTGAAGGGTCGGACAGCGTGTCGGCCATTGCGGGCCTGTCTGTCGGTTCGCAAGGGCAGGTGATCAACCTCTTTGACATGTCCGATGTCTATCGCGCCCGTCAGAACGACCCCGACATTATCATCCGCTACAACGGGATCGAGGCTTTCACCTTGGGCATCGCGGGTCTGGCCACTGAAAACATTGTCGAGGTTGGCAAACGCGCTGACGCCAAATTCGCGGAGTTGAACACAAGCATTCCCTTCGGTGTCGAAATCCTGCCGATCTATCAGCAACATGTGGTGGTCGAGCAGGCCTCGAACGACTTTCTCGTGAACCTTGCCATGTCGGTGGCCATCGTGGTCGCCGTGCTGGGCATCTTCATGGGCTGGCGCGCGGCCATTGTCGTTGGCTCGACCTTGCTGCTGACCGTGGTCGGCACGCTTCTGTTCATGTCGCTCTTCTCAATCGAGATGGAGCGAATCTCACTGGGTGCCCTGATCATCGCCATGGGGATGCTGGTGGACAACGCCATCGTCGTGGCCGAAGGGATGCAAATATCCATGCTGCGCGGCCAGTCCTCGCGCGATGCGGCCGAGGATGTGGCGTCAAAAACCCAGATCCCGCTGCTGGGTGCGACCGTGATTGGCATCATGGCCTTTGCGGGCATTGGCCTCAGCCCTGACGCAACCGGAGAATTCCTGTTCTCTCTGTTCGCCGTGATCGGCATTTCACTGTTGCTCAGCTGGGTTTTAGCGATCACCGTCACGCCGCTATTGGGGCATTACTTCTTCAAACAGGGCAAAGCAGGCGAGATCGACGCTTATGGCGGCCTCCTGTTCCGCATCTATGGTGCGATTCTGCGCTTTGCGCTGCGCTTCCGCTGGCTGGTTGTTGCTGGTCTCGTCGGCGTAACCGTGGTGTGTTATGCCGGGTTTGGGCTGATGAAACAGCAGTTCTTCCCCAACTCCAACACGCCTTTGTTCTTTGTGCACTACAAACTGCCGCAGGGCACACCGATTGCACGAACAGCCGAAGACATGGCGGTGTTCGAAGAGTGGCTGGCAGCACGCGACGACGTCGTCTCGGTCACGACCTTTGTCGGCCAGGGGGCTACCCGTTTCATGCTGACATATTCAGCCGAAAAGCCGAACCCCAGCTATGGGCACATGGTCATCCGCACAGCAAGCCTGGACGACATCCCGGCGCTGCAAGCAGATCTTGAAGCGTTTGGGTCTGTCCAATTCCCCGAAGGTGAGTTCGGTACCAAGCGTCTGGTCTTTGGCCCCGGCGGTGGTGATCCGATTCAGGCCCGCTTCTCGGGCAGCGACCCGGTCGTGCTGCGCCAGCTTGCCGATGAGGCGGTGCAGCGCATGGCAGCCGCATCGCCGAACGCGCTGCTGGTTCATCACGACTGGCGCGAACAGGAACTGGCGCTGCAACCGATCTATGCAACAGAACGGGCGCAGACAGCAGGTGTCACGCGCGAAAATATCGCCGCCACTCTGCAATTCTCGACCGACGGCATCACGGGTGGTGTGTTCCGTGAGCGCGACCGCCTGATCCCGATTATCCTGCGCCGACCCGCGGACGGAGATTACTCGATTGTCGATCAGGTCGTGTACTCGGACCAGTCGGAAAAGTTTGTTCCAATTGAACAAATGGTGGATGGATTCGAGTACAAATCGCTCAATACGTTGGTTCACCGTCGTGATCGGGTTCTGACCATCACCGTCGGCGCCGACATCCCGCCCGACCTGACAGCGGCACAGGTCCACGCCGAAGTGCGCGACGCCATCGAGGCCATCGATCTGCCACCCGGCTACAAGATGGAATGGGGTGGAGAGTTCGAAAACTCGCGCAAAGCACAGGCAAGCCTGGGCAGACAATTGCCGCTGAGCCTGCTGATCATGGTGTTGATCTCGGTCCTGTTGTTCAACGCGATCCGCCAGCCGATCATCATCTGGCTGCTGGTGCCGATGTCCGTGAACGGCGTGGTGATCGGCCTGCTGGGAACAGGGCTGCCCTTCACCTTTACGGCACTTCTGGGCCTGCTCAGCCTGTCGGGTATGCTGATCAAGAACGGCATTGTTCTGGTTGAGGAAATCGATCTGGTCCGCGCCACCGGCAAGCCCCTGCGCGAGTCAATCATCGAAGCATCCGTGTCCCGTTTGCGGCCCGTCATGCTGGCGGCTGTCACGACCATTCTGGGCATGGCGCCGCTGCTGACGGATGCGTTCTTCGTCTCGATGGCAGTGACGATCATGGGCGGTCTGGCATTTGCCACTGTGCTGACAATGGTTGCAGCACCGGTGTTCTATCTGCTGTTCTTCGCCCGTGACGAACGAAAGAGAACGACGGAAATACCTACGTAAAGCATTGGAAATAAAGAAAAGCCCCAGAGTTTCCTCTGGGGCTTTTTCGTTTGGGTCAGGGGTCTTTACCCCTGTAGCGATTTCACCTCGACGTCGCCTTCAGCCTGCGCCTTGATCGCCAGTGCAGCGGCGTTGGCACCTGCTGCGGTGGTGAAATATGGGATCTTATCATACAGCGCGATCGAGCGGATGGCCTTGCTGTCCTCAACCGCCTGCGCGCCTTCGGTAGTGTTCATCACCAGCTGCACCTGACCGTCTTTCAGCATGTCCACAACATCCGGGCGGCCTTCGTACACCTTGTTCACCACGTCACAGGCAACACCCTGTTCGTCCAGCCAGCTTTGGGTGCCGCGCGTGGCCACGAGCGTAAAGCCCTGGTCAACCAGAACTTGCGCCGCTTCCAGCATGGCTTTGCCCTTGTCGGCATCCTTGATCGAAATGAACGCACGGCCAGAGGACGGCAACACCATGCCCGCGCCCATCTGCGCCTTGAGGAACGCACGTGGGAAGTCACGGTCCCAGCCCATCACCTCGCCGGTCGAGCGCATTTCCGGGCCAAGGATGGTGTCGACGCCGGGGAAACGGGCGAAGGGCATGACAGCTTCTTTCACCGAGAACCACGGCATGTCCGGATCGGCCAGCGTCATCTGGTCCGCGATCTTGGTGTCCTTGCCTTCCTGATAGGGAGGGCGCATCGGGAAGTTGGCCAGCTTCTCGCCCGCCATGATGCGTGCAGCAATCGACGCAATCGCACTGTCGGTGGCCTTGGCAACAAACGGTACGGTGCGCGACGCGCGCGGGTTCACTTCGATCAGATAGATCTCATCATCTTTGATCGCGAATTGCACATTCATCAGGCCAACGACATTCAGCGCCTTGGCCAGCTTGAACGCCTGATCCTTGATCTGCCCGATGATCTCTTTCGACAGTGAATAGGGCGGCAGCGAACAGGCGGAATCGCCCGAGTGGACGCCCGCCTCTTCGATATGCTGCATGATGCCCGCGACGTGGACATCGGTGCCGTCACACAGGGCGTCTACGTCCAGTTCGACCGCGCCCGCCAGATAGCTGTCCAGCAGTACGGGGCTGTCGCCCGAGACCACAACGGCCTCGTTGATATAGCGTCGCAGCTGATCCATGTCGCGCACGATTTCCATAGCACGACCGCCCAGAACGTAAGAGGGGCGAATGACCAGCGGGAAACCGATCTCTTCCGCAATCTCCAGCGCCTTTTCGTCGGTCGAGGCAATGCCGTTTCTGGGCTGTTTCAGGCCCAGTTCATTGACCAGCGCCTGGAACCGTTCGCGGTCTTCGGCCAGGTCAATTGCGTCCGGTGTGGTACCCAGAATCGGAATACCCTCGGCCTCAAGCGCGTTGGCCAGCTTCAACGGAGTTTGCCCACCGAACTGAACGATCACACCGTGCAGCGTGCCATTTTCCTGTTCCTTCGTCAGGATTTCCATGACGTGTTCAAAGGTCAGCGGCTCAAAATACAGACGGTCCGAGGTGTCGTAGTCGGTCGAGACTGTCTCGGGGTTGCAATTGACCATGATGGTCTCGTACCCGGCCTCGGTCAGCGCATAGCAGGCGTGGCAGCAGCAATAATCGAACTCGATCCCCTGACCGATCCGGTTCGGACCACCACCAAGAATAACGACCTTCTTGCGGTCGCTTGGGCGTGCCTCGCATTCGACATCGCCCATCATCGGCGCTTCGTAAGTCGAGTACATATAGGGCGTTTGCGCTTCGAACTCGGCGGCGCAGGTATCGATGCGTTTGAAGACCGCGGTGACGCCCAGATTGTGGCGGGCGCGGCGTACGTTATCTTCGCTGCGGCCAGACAGATTGCCCAGACGCGCATCGGTGAAGCCTAACATCTTGAGCTTTCGTATGCCTTCTTCGGTCACTGGCAAACCGTCCTTGCGCACGGTGCGCTCTGCTTCGATGATCTCGCGGATGCGGGCCAGGAACCAGGGGTCAAACTTGGTAACGCCGAAGATTTCGTCGTCGGTCAGGCCATGACGCATGGCTTGTGCGATAGTGCGCAGGCGGTCGGGGGTCTGCTTGCTGATCGCTTTGATGACATGTGCCTTGTCGTCGCTGCTTTCGACCTCATCCCACAGGCCGATGCTCAGCCCCGGAATTTCGATCTCATCAAACCCGGTCAGGCCGGACTCCATCGAGGCCAGCGCCTTTTGCATGGATTCGTGAATGGTGCGGCCGATGGACATCGCCTCACCCACCGACTTCATTGCAGTGGTCAGATAAGGCTCAGAGCCGGGGAATTTCTCAAACGCGAATTTCGGGATCTTGGTGACGACATAGTCGACGGTAGGTTCAAACGACGCAGGCGTGACCTTGGTGATGTCATTGTCCAGCTCGTCCAGCGTGTAACCCACGGCCAGTTTCGCAGCGATCTTGGCAATTGGGAAACCCGTCGCCTTGGAGGCCAGCGCCGAAGAGCGCGACACGCGCGGGTTCATTTCGATCACAACCATGCGGCCATCATCGGGGTTGATCGCCCATTGCACGTTCGAGCCACCGGTTTCCACTCCGATCTCGCGCAGCACGGCGATCGAGCCGTTGCGCATGATCTGGTATTCCTTGTCGGTCAACGTCAGGGCAGGGGCCACGGTAATCGAGTCACCCGTGTGCACGCCCATCGGGTCGACGTTTTCGATGGAGCAGACGATAATGGCGTTGTCGGCGGTGTCGCGCACCACTTCCATCTCGTATTCTTTCCAGCCCAGCAGGCTTTCATCGACGAGGATCTGGTTGACAGGCGAGGCATCCATGCCCGAGCGGCAGAAATGGATATAATCCTCGCGGTTATAGGCCACGCCGCCGCCTGTGCCGCCCAAGGTAAAGGCCGGGCGGATGATGGCAGGCAGGCCGATTTCCTCCAGCTCGTCCAGAGCGATCTGGACACCTGCGTCCAGATCGGCAGAGCCGTCGGCCTTCTTGGGGGCGGTCACGATGGTGGCTTTAGGGTTTTCCAGCCCCAGCCGATCCATCGCCTCGCGGAACAATTTGCGGTCCTCGGCCATCTCGATGGCGTCGCGTTTGGCACCGATCATCTCGACACCGAACTTGTCCAACACCCCCATCTCTTCCAACGCGAGCGAGGTGTTCAGACCGGTTTGCCCGCCCATTGTGGGCAGCAGGGCATCAGGGCGTTCCTTTTCGATGATCTTGGCGACGACCTCGGGCGTGATCGGCTCGATATAGGTGGCATCGGCAAGTCCGGGGTCAGTCATGATTGTCGCCGGGTTCGAGTTGACCAGAATAACCCGGTAACCTTCTTCGCGCAGGGCTTTGCAGGCCTGCGCTCCAGAATAGTCGAACTCGCAAGCCTGACCGATAACAATGGGACCCGCCCCGATGATCATGATCGACTTGATGTCGGTTCTCTTCGGCATGGCCTGGCCCCTTCGATTTTGCACGAGTCGCGGGCACCGCCCAAGCGCCCAAATTGTCGTGGGTTATAGGGACCACGCAGAAAGGTTCAAGGGGTATCGGAAACAGAAGCGAAATTGCCGCTTTCCCCCCTTTCCCCTGCCAGAGTATTCTCTATATCGCCCTTCACGGCAAAAGAGGATGCAGTTGCGTATTCGTTTTGATCAGGGACCAGCCGGTCGCGGAGCCCGGTTTCAGCGTCCGTCTCGGATTATCCGTGCGGATACTGCGAAGGACGTGCCCCAGGCTCTGGCGGCGCTGGATGAGGCGCGCGCGGACGGGGCATGGCTGGCTGGCTATGCCAGCTATGAACTGGGATATGTGCTTGAACCCCGGCTGATCGATCTTTTGCCGGATGCGCGTCGGTTGCCCCTGCTGTGCTTTGGGGTTTACGGCGCACCGGATCGGGTTGCTTTACCGACGCCTGCGGGCGAGGTGCGCGTGTTTCAGCCGCGCTGGGATGAGGCGCGTTATGGCGAAGCCTTTCAAGTGGTGCATGATGCCATCGGTGCTGGTGATATCTATCAGGCGAACCTGACCTTTCCGATTGATCTGACCGTCTCGGGCAGCAGTGAAGCCCTTTATGCGGCACTGGCAGCGGGGCAGCCCGTTGGGCATGGCGCGCTGGTGCAGCAGGTCGGGTTGCCCGATTTGCTCAGCCGCTCGCCGGAGTTGTTCTTCCGCACGGACACGGATGGAAAGATCGAAACACGACCGATGAAGGGTACCCAGCCGCGCAGCGAAGACCCGGATGAGGATATGCGGCGCCGGTCGTTTCTGACCACGGACGAAAAGAACCGGGCGGAAAACCTGATGATCGTCGATCTGCTGCGCAACGATATCAGCCGTGTCGCGCTGCCCGGTTCCGTTCATGTACCTGAACTGTTTAAGGTCGAAACCTATGCGACCGTGCATCAGATGGTTTCACTTGTCCGGGCCCAGTTGCTCAAATGCGCAGGGCTCAGCGATATATTGATGGCGTTGTTTCCCTGCGGCTCGATCACGGGCGCCCCCAAAATTCGCGCCATGGAAATTCTGGCCGGGCTGGAACCCTGGCCGCGCGACATCTATTGTGGCACCATCGGCTGGGCCGCGCCTGATGGCCGGTCCGAGTTCAACGTGGCCATTCGTACGCTGATGCTGGAAGGCGATCAGGCCACCCTGAACGTGGGCGGGGGCCTTGTCTGGGACAGTACCGCCCCGGCAGAATATGAGGAGGCGCTATGGAAAGCCCGCTTCGCCCGCCAGCTGAGCCTGATTTCCGCCTGATCGAAACGCTGGCGTTTCGGCCAGATCAGGGCTTTGTCCGAAAAGACCGTCACCTTGCGCGCATGGCCCGAACCGCTGCGGCCTTTGGCCTTCCCTTCAACCCGGATGCAGCGACCGCCGCGCTGGATGGCGCGTTGGGCGACACCCCCTTGCGTTGTCGTTTGACGTTGGATGCATCGGGTGCATTCGAATTGACGACCGGGGTTCTGGCCAGCAACCCTCCGGTCTGGCGCATAGCCCTGTCTGATCAGCGGCTGGCTTCCAATGATCTTTGGCTGCGTCACAAGACAAGCCGCCGCGCCCTATATGACGATGCCCGCGCCGCGCTGACGGATGGCATAGACGAAGTGTTATTCCTGAATGAGCTTGATGAACTGTGTGAGGGCACCATCAGCAACCTTTTCGTCGAAAAGCGGGATGGCCGTATTCTGACGCCTGCGCTGTCCAGCGGTCTGTTGCCTGGCATATTGCGCGAAGAGTTGCTGGATAAAGAAACGGTGTCCGAGGCCGTGCTGACCTTGAGCGACCTGAAAAATGCGCAAACTGCCTACATGGGCAATTCACTGCGCGGGCTGATCCGGGTGGAGCTGATATACACGTGATCAAAGAAGGTGCGATGGTCGGGTCTCCGGTTGCATTGCCGCGGTTAAGGGTTGAGTTCGGCCTGTTTAATATTGTCCCGCCGCTGATCATCGCGGTTTTGTTTCCTACGAACAGGATGTTTCCGGCACTGTTTGCCCTGACCGGGATGGGATATTGCTGCTGCATTGGACACCGGGCATTCAATGGGCCGAGCTGCGCTATGATTGGGCCAACTGGTCGCTTCGCGAAGTTGTGCTGTTCCGCCCACTATACTTCCAGTGTTATCACGCGATCTTGCCAGAGGGGCGCGCGGCTTATGTGCTGAATGCTGCAATCTTCTCGTTCGCGCATCTGATGCATTGGAGCTGGATTGTCGCCCTCATGACATTTGCGGGCGGGCTGCTGTTTACATGGGCCTACAGGCAGCGCGGCTCGTTCTTCTATGCGGTGCTGTTGCACGTGATTGTGGGTAATATCATCTTTGCGGTCGGGCTGGGTGTCTATTTCTACTCAGGCAACGTGCAAAGGCCGTTTTGACAGGGCGACCCGCCTTGACTTTCCGGGCCTGACAGGGTGTATCGGCGCGACGAATTCTGCGCCCGAAGGGATATGATCCATGCACGCCTATCGCAGCCACACCTGCGCCGCACTGACCGCCGCCGATGTCGGTGAAACCGTTCGCCTGTCCGGTTGGGTGCATCGGGTCCGAGATCACGGGGGCGTCCTGTTCATCGACCTGCGCGATCATTTTGGTGTGACACAGGTTTTGTGCGATGGCGACAGCGCCGCTTTTGCTGCGCTGGAAAAGGTGCGTTCCGAATGGTGCATCCGCATCGACGGAACCGTCAAGGCGCGTGCCGCCGAACTGGTGAACCCGAAACTGCCCACCGGCGAGATCGAGGTTTACGTGCGCGAACTGGAAGTTCTGGGGGCTGCGGAGGAACTGCCGCTGATGGTGTTCGGCGATCAGGAATACCCCGAGGAAACGCGCCTGCGTTATCGTTACCTCGACCTGCGGCGCGAGGCGATGCAGCGCAACATGACCCTGCGCTCGGACGTTGTGGCCTCCATGCGCAAGCGTATGTGGGATCAGGGGTTCCGTGAGTATCAGACGCCGATCATCACCGCATCCTCGCCCGAAGGCGCGCGTGACTTTCTGGTGCCGTCGCGCCTGCATCCGGGCAAGTTCTACGCACTGCCGCAGGCCCCGCAGCAGTTCAAGCAGCTGATCATGGTCTCGGGCTTCGACAAGTATTTCCAGATTGCGCCCTGCTTCCGCGACGAAGACCCGCGCGCCGACCGCTCACCCACCGATTTCTACCAGCTCGACCTCGAGATGTCCTTTGTCGAGCAGCAGGATGTGTTCGACACGATCCAGCCCGTTCTGGCCGGCGTCTTCGAAGAGTTCGGCGGTGGCCGCAAGGTTGATCAGGACTGGCCGCAAATTTCCTACAAGGATTCGGCGCTGTGGTACGGCACGGACAAGCCCGACCTGCGGAATCCCATCAAAATGCAGGTGGTCTCTGACCACTTCCACGGGTCTGGTTTTGCGATTTTCGCAAAACTGCTCGAACAGGAAGGTACCGAAATTCGCGCTATCCCCGCGCCAACCGGTGGCAGCCGTAAGTTTTGTGACCGAATGAATGCCTTTGCCCAGAAAGAGGGTCTGCCGGGGATGGGCTACATCTTCTGGCGTGATCAGGGCGAAGGGATGGAAGCCGCAGGTCCGCTGGCCAAGAACATCGGCCCCGAACGGACCGAGGCAATCCGTCAGCAATTGGGTCTGGGGGTCGGCGATGCTGCATTTTTCCTGGGTGGTAAGCCGAAAGCCTTTGAAAAGGTTGCAGGCAAAGCGCGCGAAGTGATCGGGGATGAGCTTGGCCTGACCGAGAAGGACCGCTTTGCCTTTGCCTGGATCGTTGATTTCCCGATCTACGAGCAAGACGAAGAAACCGGCGCTATCGACTTTGAGCACAACCCGTTTTCGATGCCGCAAGGCGGCATGGAAGCGCTGCAGGGCAATCCGCTGGATGTGCGCGGCTATCAATACGATCTGGCGTGCAACGGATACGAACTGGTGTCGGGTGCGATCCGGAACCACAAGCCGGAAATCATGCTGAAAGCTTTTGAACTGGCGGGCTATGGCGAGGATGAAGTGAAATCCCGATTTGGTGCCCTGTTCAACGCCTTCCACTACGGTGCGCCGCCGCACGGTGGCTGCGCTGCAGGGATCGACCGGATCGTGATGCTGTTGGCGGATGAGGCCAATATCCGCGAGGTCATGATGTTCCCGATGAACCAGCGGGCCGAAGACCTGATGATGCATGCGCCGTCGGACCCGACGTCAGATCAGCTGATGGAACTGGGTTTGCGCCTCATTCCGCAGGACTGAACGAGAGCCGCCCGCATTTAGCGGGCGGTTTCATTTTGATGCCAGCGAGTATTCGCGGGTCAGTCCAGCGGGTTGTTCAAATCACCTCGGTTGACACGAATTGAACGTGCAGCATGCCGTGTTTGGCGATAGGCCCAGATGCACAGAAGCGTTGCAGTGATGAAGTAGGCTGCAATCACGTCAAATCGCCTTTCTTTGTTCCAGGCGGTTCTGCACCATGCCGGCGACCTGCGCTGCCTGCGCGGTGATCGGTGCGCCGTTCGCCCGTGACAGCGCCAGCTTTCGGGCGGCTTCTGCCAACGGTCTGTCATCGGCTTCCCGTGCGACCCCTTGCAGGAACTGGGCAGCGTAATCCCACGTGCGATGATCGTTGGGCCCGGTAAGGACATCGGCGATATGCGCCATATCGTCCTGATAGGCCATCGGGTCGGGGCGGATGACTTCATCTCGAACCGAGTGGAGCCCGCTTGGGCGTCGATCCTCGGGCAGGCGCTCCAGAATGGACTTCTGAAAATAAGACAATGATTTTATTGGCTTGGAAAGAAATCCGTCCGCCCCGGCTGCGTGCGCCAGACTTTCGGTGGCGTCGTCGCCCGACAGGCCCATGATCACGCTGATCCGTGGTGAAGCTTCGGCCAGTTCGGCGATCAGGTCGGCTCCGGACCCGTCGGGCAGGCCCATATCAACCAGAATGACCGAAGGGCGATAGATTTGCAGGTGTCGCCGTGCCGATTTCAGGCAGTCAGCGCGTCGGATACGTGCGCCGCTGTGCAGGCACATCAGGCGGATCGCGTCGCAGGCATATCGGCTGTCTTCAACAACCAGAATTGTCTGTCCCAGCAAGGGCCGCGTTGCGGTGGGCGTGGCGGCGGTGGTGGCAATGAGGCCCGAATCGTCCATGGCAGCTCTCCTATCCAGCAGATGCTTCACGCTAGGAACTTCTGGCTAACACGACGTTAACGCGCGATTTGGCGCACTTGTCCTTTTGCAGAGCAACCCCCATAACCCACGCAAAGCAGGACATCAGGAGTGTGACATGATTGGACGTCTGAACCACGTTGCCATCGCCGTACCCGACCTTGAGGCGGCATCCGAGCAGTACCGCAATGCGCTGGGCGCCAAGGTCGGCGCGCCGCAGGACGAGCCGGATCATGGCGTCACGGTTGTGTTCATCGAACTGCCCAACACCAAGATCGAACTTTTGTACCCGCTGGGCGACGACAGCCCGATCAACGGGTTTCTGGAAAAGAACCCGGCAGGCGGTATTCATCACGTATGCTATGAGGTCGACGACATCATCGCCGCCCGTGATCATTTGAAAGCGACCGGCGCCCGTGTTCTAGGGTCGGGTGAGCCCAAGATCGGCGCACATGGCAAACCAGTGTTGTTCCTGCATCCCAAGGACTTCAACGGCTGCCTTGTCGAGCTGGAACAGGTATGATCCGCAAAACCCGGGGGACCTGAAGTGACCATTACTGCTGCATTGGTGCTGTTCGCCGTCATCTGGTTCATGACGTTGCTTGTGGTGCTGCCCATTCGCATCAAAACTCAGGGTGACCTGAACGATATCGTTCCGGGCACCCATGCGGGTGCGCCGGAAGTCCATCACATGAAAGCCAAGATGTGGATCACCACCGCCATTGCTGTGGTTTTGTGGGCGATCATTGCCGGGATCATCATTTCCGGTGTGATTTCAGTGCGGGACCTCGACTGGTTGAACCAACTGGAGCCGAGGTAATCTGTGTCAGACCTTTTGGCCTGACACAGCATGATAAATATGGGTGAATGTCGCCGCGCCAAGGATCGGGATCACCAGATTCAACAGCGGTATCGACAGCGGAATGGCCATCAGGGTTCCGGCGACCCAGATCGTGGTCGAATGTCGGGCCCGCAATTGGCGCGCGCCATCCCGCCCGATCCGGCGTATGGCGGCCAGCGTGAAGTATTCCCGCCCCAACAGGAACCCGTTCATGGCCCAGAAGATGAAGGGCGCAAACGGGGTGAAGATCGCATAGAGGATCAGCGCCAGCAGGTTTGCTACAATCAGCACGCCAAGAAAGCTGAGGCCGTCCTTCAGGGCCTCCGACACCGGGATGCGTCGTGCAGGTGGCAAGGCTGGAAAATGCTTGTCCTCGACCGCCTGCGCCACTTCGTCCAGAAAGATCGATGTGATGGCTGACGCCACCGGTACCATAAGGAAAACAGGCAGGACCAGGACGAGAACGATACCTGAATAGTTCAGAACGTCGTTCAGCCACGGGACAGCTCCGACCAATGGCAGCGAGATTTCACTGCCCGACAACCAGTTGATCAACCTGATCGCACCGACACATGCAAGACCCAGCAACAGGATGGTCAAACCTACACCGCGCAGCAGAACGGCACGGAACTTGGGATCTCCGATCTGGCTTAGTGCGCTGAAAAAGGCGTTCAGGATGATCATTCTGTGATCCATTCCGTTATGGCTGCCACATCGGGCCGCGGGCGTTCGGGTGGGGCAGTTCCTTCGGTGGCGATATGTATCAGTCCGGCGACACGCTCGTTCTTGGCAAGGCCAAAGGCGTCGACACAGAAGTCGTGGTCGTGGGTTTGCCAACCTGTCAGCCAGTTTGCACCCCAACCCGCGGCCAGCGCGGCATTCAGCAGGGCCAGACAGACCGCGCCCGCAGAATAGGTTTGTTCGATTGCGGGTATTTTCTCGGACGGTTTTTGTACTTCGATTACGGCTACGGCCAGATGCCCCATGTCGAACTGGCTGCGCGCTTTTGCAATGTCTTCTGGACTTTTGTTCAGCCGTTGCCCGCAGGCCTCGGTCAGGGTTGCCAACCGTGCCATGGCCCCCTGTTCCAGAACGATAAATCGCCAGGGTTCCAGTTTTCCGTGATCGGGGCTGCGTGCGGCTGCGGTCAGCAGGGGGCGCAATTCGTCCCGTGTCGGAGCCGGGGCAACCAGTGTCTTGGCGGGTCGGGACCGGCGCGACTGCAAAAACTCCAGAGCAGCGGGGTTTTTCATGGACATATGTTAACTTCCTTTACATCACGTCTCTGTATCTTGGTCGGCATGCCGAGGGTTTCAAGGGCGCGGCGACGGATCGCGTGGATCAATTTCATCCTACCGCCCATCATGCAAGACTATTGAGGGAAGGGGCGACAATGGCGAAATCGAAACTACGAGATCTGCCGGATCTCAGCGCGCAGGCGCACGCCGGGGCAGTGTTTCACTTGAAAGTAACACCTAAGGCCGCGCGCGACCGGGTGATCGTGGAAGGCGGGCAGATCAGGGTATTTGTCACGGCTCCGCCTGACAGTGGCAAAGCCAACCATGCGGTTCAGGCGATCCTTGCGAGGTGCCTTCGCGTTGCCCCTTCGACACTGACACTCAAGCAGGGGCAAACCGCGCGCAACAAGGTGTTTGTCTATGTGCCCTAAGGTCCCGTTTCACGGATCTGGTAAACACCCTCGGGCAGGTCCAGCGCTGCGGCCAGGTCGCGGACCTGTTCGGGCGACAAGGTGATCTTTTGCACCTGGTCGGTTCGCGGATCAAACTGTTCCAGCGTGACGCATTCGGCGAAATTGTTGATCACAACATCTTCCTGCAAGGGTTTTTCACCTTCGTCCACAAGCGTTATGACCGTCGAGTCGAATTCATGCTCAATCGAAAACATAAGGACAGAGTGCAAGCCGTCGACGCGCAATGCAAGACGTTCGTTTCAAAGCATTGTGTGGTCACTCTGAGCGGCAGGTACTATGTTGAAATCGCAGTCAGACCGAGCCGAAGGATGTAACATGCGCAGACGCTTTGTTTTGGTGTTTCCCCTGCTGCTTGCGGCCTGTGCGGAAGGTGCATTGCGCTTGCAGCCTGCCGCGGACTGGCTGGGTGAAGGGCCGGGTTCTGAGGATGTTGCCCAGACCTTTCGCGAAGTCAGCCAGAACATCGTGGCTGAGGCCCGCAGCCAGTGTTTGAAGCAACCAAGGCCTCAGAAATGCGATTTCCAGATTCTCGTTGACCTGAATCCGCGCGCATCCGCCAATGCCTTTCAGACATTGGACGACCAGCGGCAACCTACCATCATTTTTACCGTTGCGATGATCCGTTCTACGCAAAACGCAGACGAACTGGCTTTTGTCATGGGACATGAGGCGGCCCATCACGTTCTGGGGCACATCGCAAGGCAAAGCGAAAATGCCAGCGCAAGCGCCACTGAGTTTGGAAAGGCGGAAAAGCTGCGCGGGGGTGACGCCGCCGACATAGAAGAGGCTCAGAAAGTGGGCGCGCAGGTTGGTGTTCAGGCTTATGTGAAGGCTTTTGAGCTTGAGGCTGACCAGATGGGCACGATCATTACATATAACGCGGGCTACAACCCGCTGGTTGGGGCGAAGTTCTTTGACCGGATTCCGGATCCTGGCGACAGGTTTCTGGGCACCCACCCACCAAACGCGCAGCGCGTGCACATCGTGCTTGAAACCGCCACGCAACTGGGGCTGACGCAATGACCGATCTTGTGCGCCTTGGCGTAATTTTGACGGATCGCGGGTCGAAATATGCGGTATCTGGCGCGCCTGTGGCGTCGCGCGCGGAAGTTGACGCGGTTCTGGATCAACTGAAGTCCGATAAATCCTATGCCAAGGCCACACATAACACCTGGGCCGCCTCTTTGCCGACCGGTGCACTGAAGGCCGATGATGGGGAAAGCGGGGCCGGTATGGTAATCCTGCGGATGATCGAGCGTGCAGGGCTGGACAATCACGTGATCATCGTCACCCGCTGGTACGGAGGCAAAAAGCTGGGTGGGGACCGCTTTCGCCGCGTTCAGGATGCAACCCGGGCCTATCTGGATCACATCGGCGCCCAATTTTGACCTGTGTCAAAGTATGACGCCCCGGATGCGCTACGATTTCGTAAAGCGCGAAAGGGAAAGGATACAGCATGCCCACCCGAGAGTCCTTGAGGCTTCATGCCGGATTGGTGGACGACATGGCCAGAATGCTGGACATCGATCTTGAGGAAGCAGCCATTGGTGGCAAGGTGTCTTTCGACCAGATTTCCGAGGCAGTTCTGCGATGTGCCGATTGTCCAAACCCGGATCATTGTCAGGATCTGCTCAACAAAATGGCGACCGCTGGGCGGACACCGGAATACTGCCGTAACCAGGAGTTACTGCACAAATTGATGCCTTAACTGTCAGGTTCGCCATGCCACGACTCGGTGAAATCATGGCCCATCTTCGTCTGGTACTGCGGATGGGTCAGGTCACAGGAACCGACTTGGCCGCAGCCTATCGGGATGGTCACCTGAAACATGAGGATTGGGCCGAGATCGTGCAACAGTGTCGCGGCTGTACCTGGGCCAGAACCTGTCCGGAGTGGCTGGGACGGCGTGAACAGATTGATCATGCCCCGTGCACATGCCCGAACTGCGGTCGATTCAAGGCCATCAAAGCTTTGCAAGCGGAGGACGCGTGATGCCTCGGGATATTCTGGGTGAGGTCGAAAAGCACTTTTGGATGACGCGCTCTGTTTCCCGCAGCATGGGAATTTCACTGAGCGAAGCCATGGCCGAAGGGCGGTTGTCGCCCGAAGGATACGCTGAACTGGTCACGCGCTGTCGCGCCTCGGGCTGTGGTGCGCAATGCACCAACTGGCTGGCTCAGCGGCAGAATCCAGCGGACACGGCCCCAGATTTCTGTGCAAATTCAGAGACGCTGAACAGATTGAAGGGCTGATCAAAGGTCTTTATGCGTTCCATCGCACAACGGCGCGTTTGCACTGTGTTTGCACCCGCAAAAAAAGACCTTTTTGCTGGCCTCGGCCGTATATTTCACCGGTTCGAACCCGCTGTCTTTATGTGAGCCATCGCAAAAGGGTTGCCGGTTCGACTTTCCACACGCGCACCAGAAATAGGTTTTTCCTTCGGCAACTTCGACTGGAAAAGGGGTTTTCTGGGCAATAACGGGTGTGTCTGACATGTGGCTTCTCCGTATTTGGCTGAAACGTCACACAGTTTAGGACGATCCAGACAAAAAGGTAGCTGTAATGCCGCAAGGATCATCGTTTGGGCTTCGAACTGGCATGGAATCGCTCTTCCTCACAAGGAAGTGACCGTTTTAGTTGCCAGATTGCCGTTCAGCCCGTACTCTGGAAGCGGCCCGAAAAGCTGGGCAATATCAGAAAAGTAATAGAGGATTGACGGACATGAAACTGAAACTTGCAGCCGTTGGCGCATTTGCCCTGGTCCTGACCGCTTGTGCGCAGCAGGAAGAACCGACCCCTGTTTACGTACAACCCGACTATGACAAGTATGGCTCGGCCAGCTGCTCGGCAGGCTATGAACTGGCAACAACCGAAGCAGGTCAAACCGTCTGCAACCCGGTTTCTCAGTAAGCTTTTCGCAGGCGGTTTGACTACGGACCGCCTGCACCATTTTCAGGAATTTTCGCCGCCATTCATGGCGGTTTTTTCTACCTGAACTGTACTTCGTAACTATTGACCCGAAAACACTATGGGGCAGGCTACTGGCGTTAAACGGGTTTCCCCCACAGATCGTATTCCCCCGCCTCGTCCACTTCGACGGTGACGATATCGCCGGGTTTGAAGCCTTCGAAGCCCTCGTCAATGAACAGGTTGCCGTCGATCTCGGGAGCGTCCGATTTGGTGCGGCAGGTGGCGGCTTCGTCATCCACGTCGTCGACGATTACTTGAAGCGTTTGTCCGACTTTAGCTTGCAACTTGGCTTCTGAAATGGCCTGAGCCTTTTCCATGAAGCGATCCCACCGCTCTTGCTTGACTTCGGCCGGGACGTGATCGGGCAGGTCGTTTGAGCGCGCACCGTCCACGTTTTCGTATTGAAAACAGCCGACACGATCCAGTTGCGCCTCGTCCATCCAGTCCAGCAGGGCTTGGAATTCGGCCTCGGACTCACCCGGATAGCCAACGATAAAGGTCGAACGCAGGGTGATATCGGGGCAGATTGCGCGCCAGGCTTGGATTTCGTCCAGAGTTTTGGCCGCTGCGGCGGGGCGGGCCATCCGTTTCAGAACATCCGGGTGGGCGTGCTGGAACGGGATATCCAGATACGGCAATATGTTGGACCCGGCATCCGCCATCAGGGGGATCAACTCGCGCACATGTGGATAGGGATAGACATAGTGCAGCCGCACCCAGGCATCCATCTGACCCAGTTCACGGGCCAGATCGGTGATGTGGCTGCGGACCTCGCGGTCTTTCCACGGGTTCACATCGTATTTCCGGTCCAGCCCATAGGCCGAAGTATCCTGCGAGATCACCAACAGTTCGCGCACGCCGTTTTCGACCAGCTTTTCCGCCTCGCGCAGAACCGCATGGGCCGGACGGCTGGCCAGTTTTCCTCGCATATCGGGGATGATGCAGAACTTGCATTTGTGGTTACAGCCCTCTGAGATTTTCAGATAACTGTAGTGGCGGGGGGTCAATCGAACGCTGCTGGCGGGCAGCAGATCAACGAACGGGTCAGGGTCAGGGGGAACGGCGGCGTGAACCGCATCCAGCACCTGTTCGTACTGATGCGGACCGGTGACCGCCATGATGCGGGGGTGGTGCTCGCGGATGTAATCCGGTTCGGCGCCCAGACAGCCGGTGACGATGACCTTGCCGTTTTCAACCAGCGCCTCTCCGATCGCATCCAGCGATTCTGCCTTGGCGCTGTCGAGGAACCCGCAAGTGTTCACAATGACGGCATCGGCCCCGGCATAATCGGGCGAAATGCCGTATCCTTCAGCACGAAGCCGGGTCAGAATGCGTTCGCTGTCGACCAAAGCTTTTGGACAGCCCAGCGACACCATGCCGATCGTCGGCTGGTTTGAATGGGGTGTCTCGGTGATCCGGGCGGCCGGAGCCAGGTCGGGGCGGAGGTTTGGCGGGTTCGTCGTCATGGCGCGGCATATAGTGGGGAAAGCTTCCTCTTGCAAATGTGACGTGCGATTTGAATGATCGCGGCAAAGACAAGCCAAAAGGCGGAGAGCAGATCATGAAATGGCTGATACGCATCCTGTTTATTGTTGTGGCAGTGATTGCGCTGGTAATTGGCGCGCTTTTGCTGATGCCCGGAGACAAGCTTGGCGCGATTCTGGCTGAGCAGGTCAAAGCCCAGACCGGGCGCGAACTGAGATTGAGCGGCGACGTGCGCCTGTCGTTCTGGCCGGTGCTGGGGATGGAAACCGGGCCCGTGCGTTTTGGGAACGCCAGCTGGGCCGGGCCAGAGCCGATGCTGAGCGCTGATAGCCTTGCCGTGGGCGTGGATGCTGCTGCGCTTTTGAATGGGGATCTGCGGATCAAACGCGTTTTCGCGGAAAACCCGGTGCTGCGGCTGGAGCGTTCGCAAGGGCGCGGAAACTGGGAGCTGAGCGCGCCTGTGACCACCGCGACGGCCACACCGTCTGCAGGGACGGTTCCGGCCAGCGCATCGTCGGCCGTAACTTTGGAAGAGTTGCAGCTTAATAATGCGCGACTGATCTATGTGGAAGACGGTGCCACGCAGATGGACTTTCCTGATGTAACCTTGTCGGCCAGTTGGCCTCAGGTCACTGCACCGATGGTAATGGAGGCATCAATGCCTGTACCCGGAGGTGCTGTTCAGGTCGATCTGAAGATTCCGGACTTGCCAGCCTTTGCCGCAGGGTCCGTAACCGCGCTTGAATTGGCCCTGACTGCACCGGGCGGCAAGATCGGCTTTGACGGCCACGTCAATCTGGCCGGAGAGATGGACGGAACCACAAAGATCATCACCCAAGATACAGAAAAGATGCTGGCGGCCTTCGGTCAGGCGGGCGTGACTGTGCCGTCTGGATTGGGTAACGTTGCCGATATCTCTGCGCAAATGACCTATACGCGGGACGGTCGGATTTCCCTGCGAAATATGACAGCGCAGTTGGATGGCAACCGGTTTGTCGGAGAGGCGGATATCACCATTTCCGATCCCCCTCAGATCGTCGCACGCCTGGATGCGGGCGATCTGGACCTGTCGAAGATATCTGAAACCGGCGCTGGGCTGGGTGGCGCGTCTCAATCTGCCTCACCAGTTCAGGAGGGCTGGTCAAAAGACCCAATCGACGCATCCGCGTTGGCTTTGGCGAATGGCAATATTCGCCTGACGGCCAACTCAATCGCAGTTCCCGGCATGACGTTTGGGAAAAGTGACCTGACGCTGACACTGGATCACGCGCGGGCGGTTCTTGCGATGCATCCGGCGACGTTGTTTTCGGGTCAGTTGAACGGGCAGGTGGTTGCCAACAATCGCAATGGCCTGTCCGTGGGCGGCAAGGTGACGGCAAGTGAGATTGATCTGAAACAGGCATTGTCAACGTTGGCCGGTGTCGAACGCCTGTCGGGAAGCGCGGCAGGAACCATTGAGTTTCTGGGTGTCGGTCAGTCTGAGGATCAAATCATGCGGTCTCTCAGCGGTAAGGGAAATCTGGATGTCGGGACGGGGGTAATATCCGGTTTCGATCTGGATCGACTTATGGGGCAGGGGACCGGATCGGGCGGGACAACCGTGTTCAACAGCCTGTCGGCCAGCTTTACCATTGATCAGGGTGTGTTGACGAATAACGATCTGCTTATGTCGCTCAAGAATTACCGTGCCGATGGTCAGGGGGTCGTGGGGCTGGGTGCGCGCAATATCGATTATCTGTTCACGCCTGTAGCTTTGCGTGCCAATTCGGGGCAGGGCATCTCGGTGCCTGTGCGCATCGTTGGCCCGTGGAGCAACCCGTCAATCAAGCCGGACCTGTCCAAGGTCATCGAAGCGGCGGCAGATGTGAAGGTCAAAGAGCTGGAAAACGACGCGAAACAGAAAGTTTTCGAGAAGGTTGGAAACGAGCTGGACACCACCATCACGGACAGCGATCAGATCGAAGATGCGCTCAAGAACAAGCTTGAAGAAGAGGCGAAGAAAGGGCTGCTCAAACTGTTTGGCGGCAACTGAGCAAGTGTTGCGCTTGGGGCAATCAGATATGTCCCAAGCAGTTTTCTTCAGATGGTCTGGTCGTAATCGCCAACACTGGGTTCGGTTCGGATCACCGCATCGATATCGGCAAAGATCGCACGCATCTCAGCTTCGCTTTCGCTGCTTTCACACACGACCACCAGATTGGGTGTGTTGGATGAAGCCCGCACCAGCCCCCAGCTGCCATTGTCCAGAATCACACGTGCGCCGTTCACCGTAACGACCTCCTTGATCGCGCGGCCAGCAAATGTCTCATTAGCTTCGCTTTTGGCAACCAGCTTGTCGACCAGTCGCTGCAGGATATCGTATTTTTCGGTATCTGCCGCATAGGGTGACATGGTGGGCGTCGACCAGGTCTTGGGCAGAGCTTTGCGCAGGTCGGACATGCTTTGATCCGGGTTGCGGTCCATCAGTTTACAGATCTCGACCGCGACGCGCATTCCGCAGTCATAACCGCGCCCGACCGGCTCGGCCAGAAAGTAATGGCCCGACTTTTCAAACCCAGCCAGCGCACCGATTTCCTTGACGCGCCGTTTCATGTGGCTGTGGCCGGTTTTCCAGTAATCTACCTTGACGCCAAGGGCCTGTAGCTCGGGATCACTGGCAAACAGGCCGGTAGATTTCACATCTGCGACAAAGGTCGATCCGGGGTGCAGCTTGGCCAGATCGCGGGCCATGATCACGCCCACCTTGTCGGCAAAGATTTCTTCACCTTCATCATCGACGACGCCGCAACGATCACCGTCACCGTCAAACCCAAGTGCCAGATCGGCACCGCTGGATTTTACCGTTGCCGCCATGTCATGCAGCATTTCCATCGCTTCGGGGTTCGGGTTGTAATTCGGGAAAGTGTAATCCAGCCGGTTATGGCTGGGGACGACCTCAACGCCCATCCGTTCGAAGATTTCGGGCGCAAAGGCCGAAGCGGTGCCGTTTCCGGTTGCGCAGACAACCTTTAGCGGGCGGGACACTTTGAAATCGCCGACGAGATCGTCGATATACGCTTCTTTCACGCCCTCGACGAATTCCCAAGATCCACCCGCATGCGTCTGACCTTCGCCATTCAGAACGATGTCGCGCAATTCAGACATCTCGTCGGGGCCGTGTGTCAAAGGGCGGTCAAAGCCCATTTTGACCCCAGTCCAGCCGTTTGGATTGTGGCTCGCCGTAACCATCGCCACGGCCGGTACATCCAGATGAAACTGTGCGAAATAGGCCATCGGGCTAAGCGCAGGGCCAATGTCTTTCACGCGGATACCGGCCTGTATCAAACCCAGGATCAGGGCGTTTTTGATCGCCAGTGAATAGTCACGGTAATCGTTTCCTACAGCGATCACGGGCTCGATCCCGCGCCTGCGCATTTGCGTGCCAAGTCCTAGGCCAAGCGCCGTCATGCCCGGCAGGTTAATCTCTTCCGGATATTTCCATCGGGCGTCGTATTCGCGAAACCCGGTGGGTTTGATCATTGCGTCGCGGAGAAAGCTCCAGGTGTTTGGTGTTACCTCGGGAATCGGTTTGGTCATAACAAGTCTCAATCGTTAAATCTGAATAGGATCAGCTTTGGCCAGCGCATCGAAGCGCATCAAAGTGTCAATGAGTTGGGGCATCTGATCCAACGGAATCATGTTGGGCCCATCCGAAGGGGCATTGTCCGGATCTTGGTGTGTTTCAATGAACACCGCGCCAATACCCAGCGACACGGCGGCGCGCGCCATGACCGGAGCAAATTCGCGTTGCCCGCCCGAGGATCCACCTTTTCCACCCGGTTGCTGCACGGAATGGGTCGCATCCATCACCACCGGATAACCGGTTTGGGCCATTTGCGGCAGGGACCGCATATCAGCCACCAGCGTGTTATAGCCGAAAGAAGTGCCACGTTCGGTCAGCAAGATATTATGATTCCCCGTGCTTTCGATCTTGGACACGATATTGGGCATCTCCCACGGCGCGAGAAACTGACCCTTTTTTACATTGACCACTGCGCCGGTATTGCCCGCAGCGAGCAGCATATCCGTCTGGCGGCACAAAAACGCCGGGATTTGCAGGACGTCTACCGCCTCGGCGGCGATGGCGCACTGCGCTTCGGTATGAACATCGGTCAGGACCGGAATGCCCATCGATTTGCGGATGCTATCCAGAACCTGCAACCCCGCATCAATGCCCATGCCGCGCTTGCCGGACAGCGAGGTCCGGTTTGCCTTGTCATAAGATGCTTTGAAGACATATTGCGCACCGGCTGCGTCGCAGGCCTCTTTCATCTTGCCAGCAATCATCTGCGCGTGGTCTGCCGTTTCAAGCTGGCAGGGGCCTGCAATGATGGTCAGCGGAAGGTCGTTGCCGACTGTCAGGTCGGAGATTTTTACATGTTTCATGAGTCTTATGAGGATACCTGTTCACGAAGGACCGACGCGGTAAGCGAGATCATGAGGTAGATACCAGCAAACAACAGGAATGCCAAAATCGTATTTTCGAACTTGCGCGGATAGCTGGGTTCCTGACTGGGGATCGGGTTCACCGAGACGGTCAGATAACGCACCTGCCGATTGGCTTCGGATCGGGTCGATTCCATTTGCTGCATTGCCGTTTGCAGCATCATGTCCCGCGCCGCCAGATCCGCCTGAGCGATCTGGATGCGCACGCTCAACCGCGCCAGCGAATTTTCGCCATCGGAAGCATCCTGCATCTCGGCATTCAGTTGTTCCAGCACCTTTTCAAGCCGGGCAATGTCAGCCTTGACACCGTCAACCTTGGCTTTGTTCGGGCGCAGGTTGTCCTGCAGGGCGGCAAGTTCAAGCTCTTTGTCCTGCACCAATATCTCGATCTCGTTGATGCGGGCGCGCAGGCTGGCAATGACATTCTCGGGGTCCAGCACCGCCCCTTGAAGCTGAAGCTCGATCAATTCCTCCTGCGCCTGCCGCCGCGCCTCCTGCGCCGCTTCAAAGCTTTCCAATGCATCGCGCATCTGGTCTTCGCGCTTCTTGCCGGACAGGGCATTCACCCGATCTTCGGCGTAAGAGATCAAACGCTCCGAGAACTCGGTCGAGGTCTGTGCGTCCGGTGCTACAACCTCCATCCGAATGACCCCTTCGGTTGGGTCATACCCGATGGTGATCATGCGTTTGAACAGCTTGTATGCGTCTTCCAGCGTGGCGTCGGGCGACAGCCTTTGAATCGGATCAATCTTTTCCTGCCTGAAGACATCGGAAAACCCTGCGTCCCGATCCAGCAGCAACAAAGCCTCTTTCGACTCCAGGAAAGACTGAACCGAGATGGAATCCTGCGTGGTGGCGAATTGCGTCCCGGCAAGCAGCCCGCCGATAGAGCCTGGCCCGCCATCGGCTTGCAGGATCAGAAACTCGGAATCGCTGGCATACATCGGGGTGGCGATGCGATAGAAATAGAACCCCACAACAAAGGTCGGCAGGAACACAAAAGCGGCCAAACGTGCGAAAAGGCCAAACAGCTTACGCCTGCGTCGACGCGCGATGTCCTTCTGAATCTGACCGATTTCAAGGTTGCGCCGCTCAGCCGGGCTGAGCTCGGGTCCCGGAAGGTTCGGTGTGCTTGCGCCAATGGATTGCGGCAACTGAATGCTGATCTTGTCTTTGACCTTCGAACTGTCGCCCTGTGCCGAGGGCTTTGCCGCGGCAAGATCAAGAAGGTTCGTGCGCTGAAACGGATCAATGCCTTTCTTGCGCAGCAAGCGCACCGCATCATAGTCCGATGTTGCTGCCAGTCCGTGTTTCTGCGCCAGTTTTCGCGCGATGCGCAACTGGCGGCCTGTCAGGCCTTCGCGCTTGATGTCGTCAATTTGCGTGCCTGGCTGAGCCTCGGCCGCTGGTGCCTGGCCTTGCGTCGCGCCCCGTATGCGAGAGATTGCATCCGCACGCGCCTCGGCCGAATCTTCCACCTGACGATTGTTGCGCCAGTTGTACTTTCTAACCTTGGGTTTCGTAGTCATATAGCTGCTTTGCCTCTTCCAAGGAGTCAAACATGTACAATTGCCCGTCCAGCAGAACGGCGGCTTGCTGAGCGAATTTCTCCAATACAGTCGGGCTGTGCGACACGATCACCAAAGTCGTAGTGCGCAACCTTTCCTTCAGGATCGCCCCTGCCTTTTCGTTGAATTCAACATCGGTAGATGCTGGCATCCCTTCATCGACAAGATACATGTCGAAATCCAGCGCCAGCATCAAAGAAAACGTGAATCGTGATCGCATCCCCGAAGAATAGGTGGACAACGGCTGTTCGAAATATTCACCCAAGCCGCAGAGCCATTTGCAATACGCCTCAACATAGTCCGGGTCCATGCCGTAAATCTTGGCGATGTATCGCGCGTTCTCAAGCGCTGACAACTTGCCGGTTACACCCCCGGTAAAACCCATGGGAAAAGAGACCCGGCATTCGCGGCGGATCACACCTTCGTCGGGCTTTTCCAGACCGGCCATCATGTTGATCAGTGTGGTTTTGCCAGTACCATTCGGGGCCAGAACGCCCAGCGACGTACCCAGTTCGACACGGAACGAGACCCTGTCCAGGATCACCTTGCGGCGCGTCCCGGTCCAGAAGGACTTGCTGACATTGTCGAACTCTAGCATTCGGGGCCTGCTGCTCGTTTCCGTTGTGTCGCCGCGCTTTCAGGCGGTCAGAAAGGATGGTTTTTACCGATCCATGTTGGCTACATTATGTCGAATTATGAAACAAATGTTCAATGCGTTGCTGCCAAACCCGCAAACAACTGATCGGTTGTCGGCAATTCCGCTGCACTTCTGGTAATCTTCCGCACCTTTATTATGTGGTTTCACACCTGATCTTTGCAAAACAGCTTTGGGAGGTTACGCAACCAGATGGTAAATCTAGATGGCGAAATCCGCGCGTGCCGCCTGTGCGCTGCGTCCTTTGCGCAAACCAAAACTGCTCATGAACCCCGCCCGGTGGTCTGGTTTCGGCGCGGAACACCCATCCTGATCGCGGGGCAGGCCCCGGGTGCGCGCGTGCACGAGTCAGGGCGGCCCTTTACAGACCCGTCAGGCGACAGGCTTCGCCAATGGCTTGGGGTCAATGAACCTGTTTTTTATGATCGTGACCTCGTGTCGATTGTGCCCATGGCATTCTGTTTCCCCGGCTATGATGCCCGCGGTTCTGACCTTCCTCCGCCCGCGATATGCGGTAAAACTTGGCATGACAGGGTGATGCAGGAACTGGGGCAGGTGCCGTTGACGGTGTTGGTCGGTGGTCATGCGCATAAATATCATCTGGGGGCGCGGGGGTCGGTGACGGACACCGTTCGGAACTGGCAGGACCATGCGCCGCGGGTCTTTGCCTTGCCTCATCCGTCCTGGCGGAATACGGCATGGGTAAAGAAAAACCCGTGGTTCGAGGCAGAACTGCTGCCGGTTCTGCGCGCGCGGGTCCAAGAGGTGCTGAATGACTGAAACCACAGCGTTGGACACGGCGCATGCCGCGATGCTGGCAGATCCGCAGAACGATGCTGCCCGTCTGCGGTTTTTTGAACGGCTTGCTGATAGTGAGCTGTTTTTGATGCTGACCGAAGAAACGGTGGGCGAAAACATCTCGCCCGAAGTGTTCGATGTGGCCGACGGGCGCTTTGTGTTGGCTTTCGACCGCGAGGAACGATTGGCGCAGTTTGCGGGGAGGCCTGTGCGTTATGTTGCGCTGTCGGGGCGTGTGTTGTCGGCGATGCTGGCCGGGCGGGAGATCGGGCTGGGCCTGAACCTGGAAACTGCCCCATCATCCATGCTGGTGCCTGCCGAGGCCTTGGGCTGGCTGGCCGAAACGTTGTTGCATGGCCCGGAAGAGGTCGAGGAAAAGCTTGCCGAGTTCATGCCGCCCGCCGGTTTGCCGGACAGCCTGTTGACCGCCCTTGATGCAAAGCTGGCAACTGCTGGCGGCCTTGCCAGTGCGGCCTATCTGGTCGCCACGAAATCAGAAGTGGGCGCTCAGGGTCATTTGCTGGGGTTTGTCGGAGCGGTTGATGGGGCCGAGCCAGCGCTGGCCAAGGCAGCTTCGGAGGCGTTGACGTTTTCAGGGATCGAGGCGGGGGCGATGGATGTCGGGTTCTTTGCCACAGATGACGCCGCTGCCGCGCTGCTGGCTAAGACGGGGCTTCGCTTTGACCTGCCCGAACCGCAGGTTGCAGATCTGGTGCGCGAGGTACCGGGCAGCAATCCCGCGAAACCACCAATTCTGAAGTAACCACCAAAACGCAAACACGCGGCGCATATTGCGCCGCGTGGCACTAAGATGGGACGCTGCTATTCCGCAGCAGCTTCCAGTTTGTCTTGCGTTCGTGTTTCGAAATCGCTGGCGTCGTGGCGCTCTTGAAGCTGCGTGTGCGGCTCGCCAAAGGCGCGGTTGACCATACGGCCACGCTGAACCGCAGGCCGCGCGTCAATCGCCTTGGCCCAGCGTACAACGTTCTTGTAGGATTCCGCGTCAAGGAACTCTGCCGCGCTATAAAGTCGGCCCAGAACCAGCTGACCGTACCACGGCCAGATCGCCATGTCGGCAATCGTATATTCCTCGCCCGCGATATAGGTCTTGTTCGCCAGTTCCCTGTCCAGAACGTCCAGCTGGCGTTTTGCCTCCATCGCGAAGCGGTTGATCGGGTATTCCCACTTTTCAGGCGCGTAGGCGTAGAAATGGCCAAACCCGCCGCCCAGATAAGGGGCGCTGCCCATTTGCCAGAATAGCCAGTTCATGACTTCGGTCCGTTCCGGCCCGGACGCGGGCAGAAACTCTCCGAACTTCTCAGCCAGATGAAACAGGATCGAGGCGCTTTCAAATACCCGAACCGGCTTGTCGCCAGAGCGATCCCAAAGGGCGGGGATTTTCGAGTTTGGGTTGACCTCGACAAACCCTGAACCGAACTGGTCGCCATCGCTGATGTTGATCAGCCAGGCGTTGTATTCAGCGCCTTCGTGACCCAATGCCAGCAACTCTTCCAGCATTACGGTGACTTTGACACCGTTGGGCGTGGCAAGGGAATACAACTGCAAAGGGTGACGTCCAACCGGCAGGTCCTTGTCATGAGTTGCGCCGGCAATAGGTCGGTTAATGTTGGCGAACTGTCCGCCACTTTCACTGTCCCATGTCCAGACTGCTGGGGGAGTATACGAAGATTGGTCGCTCATGTCTTGCCTTTCATGCCTTTGTCCGGGCCGTGTTCGGTGCAGTCTTACAGGTAGTGTTGCAATCCGCCGAGTCCAACCCAGCTTTTCCGGCTTAATTTGTAATAATCCGCGACCAAACTCTCACGTTTGCTCGAGAGGGGTCACAGCGGCGCGAGGAGGGCTACGAACAGAATGGGAATCGCATATTGTTTTGCCAGACCTGCCATCACGGCGTCACCGATACCGCTGGTACGAAAAGGATAAACTACATGAAACGCTTTGCTTTGACCTTTGCTGCGGCCCTGGCCCTGGCCGTTCCGGCATTTGCCGGACCGCAATATATTGACGGCACGGGGTTTGCCGTCTCGGGGTATGATGTTGTTGCCTATCGCAACCTGGATCAGGTCCCCGTAGGTCAGCCACAGCACGAAGGCGTGCGTGGCAATGCCAGCATCACTGCCGAGTACAATGGTGCAACCTGGGCATTCTCGTCCGAGGAAAACCGCGACAAATTTCTGGAAAACCCGGCCTATTATGCCCCGCAATATGATGGCCACTGCGCCTATGGTGTGTCGCGCGGCGGCAAGGTTCCGGCAAACCCGAACTTGTGGCGGATCGTTGACGACAAGCTGTATCTAAACATCACGGATGTGGTTGTCGGGTTCTTCGAAGAAGACATTCCGGGCAACATCAACCTTGCTGAAGGCAACTGGCCGGGTATCGAGCCGTCTGACGCCTCGACCAGCGTTATCCCGAAATTTACCTCGGAAGGTCCGGTGAAAAACTGACCCGGCCGCAAATGCACAAAGCCCGGCTTAACCAGCCGGGCTTTTCGTTCAGCCAGCAAGCCAGAACTGATCCCGTATCGCCTGATCTGCATCAAACCGGATCCTGACGCTTTTGGCACCCGGGAATTTGCGTTCGCGGATCGTATCGGGAATGACTACTTCCCCGGCGCCTGTGTCGCTGGACTGAAAGCTCAGGATTTCCGCTGTGGTGTGCCGCGCACTGGTCAGAACGGTAGTTGGCAAAGCCACACGATTTGCGCCCTGATTGACCGGTGTTGTGACGAAGTAAGTCAGGTGTCGCCCATAGCATCCGACCGCGTCGGGAACATGGTCAGCAACACTACTGCAGCATTTGGGTTGAATACCCGGCTGACTGTTCATATGCGACAGCGCTTGCCCAGGATTCAGCATCGCCTCGCAGGCGGCAATATCCTCCTGCGGAAGCTCGATGATACGTTTTTTCAGCCGCGCCCGACGTGGTTGTGGCGGGCCAGCAGCGGCGCCGCCCTTTGTCGCGAGCCCTTCTTTGCGCAGAAAATCATAGGCTGCCTTGGCGCGCGAAAACCCGGAACTGTCGCCTTCCTTATGATCCGGATGCGTGTGAAAGGCGATGTGACGCCAGGCCTCTCGTATTTCACTGGAATTGGCAGACGGGTTCAGGCCCAGATCTGCCAGGGCATCCATGCGTGCCCTGACCTTATCGACAGGTTCCATACTCAAAACACTCATTAAAAACTACACACCCCTAGTGTTGCCGAGGGCATGGTTTTGTCAAATCTCACGTTTGATTGAGAGGAAAGCTGACAACAATCGCGATGCGAAGATTCCATTGTTCCGCAAAGGCGTGAATTCGCGGATGCGACTGTGAAACAGGTCGCGCATAAGAAAAGGAAAACGCCCGGGCATGTTCGTAACTCGGGCGAATCATTGGATTTTTCAGATGTCAGGCGACGTTTTGCAGATCGACTTGTGGTGTAATCCCAAGGGCAAAGCACACATCGCGCGTCAGTTCGGGACGGTTCAGGGTATAGAAATGCAGCTTGTCCACGCCACCTTCGATCAGGTCTGAGCACAACTCGGTGCAGATCGCAGTTGCCAGCAGATCCTCACGCCCGTCGCGCACGGCCTTTTCAAAGGCTTGTTCGACCCAATCGGGAATATGCGTGTCGCAGCTTTTGGCGAACTTGCGCGCGCCTGCCCAGTTTTCTATAGGCAGAATGCCCGGAACGATCGGTTTGTCGATGCCCGCCTTGGCGCAGGCGTCACGGAAACGGAAGAAGGTTTCGGCCTCGAAAAAGAACTGCGTCAGGGCTTCGTCAGCGCCCGCGTCAAGTTTGGCCTTCAGCCAGTCCACGTCTGCTGACATGTCCGCAGCTTCAGGGTGTTTGTCAGGATAGGCCCCGACACGGATGCTGAACATTTCGGTTTCAGCCAGCGCCTCAATCAACTCAATCGAACTGTTAAAGCCTTCTGGGTGCGGTACGAACCGGTCGTGCCCTTTCGGCGGGTCGCCCCGCAGGGCCACGATGTCCTGCACGCCCGCACGTGCGAATGTGTCGGCGATTTCCAGCGTTTCCTGCCGCGAAGCGTCGACACAGGTCAGATGCGCGGCGACGTTCAGGCCAGACGATTTATGCAGGGTTGCGACCGCGTCGCGCGTCAGTTCCCGGGTCGTACCGCCTGCACCGTAGGTGACGGAAACAAAACGAGGCTCCAGCGGTGCCAATGTCTGGACCGTATCCCAAAGGCGGAAAGAAGCCTCCAGAGTTTTGGGCGGAAAGAACTCGAATGAAATTTCGGGTTTGGACATGGCTGCCTCACTGGATCAACTGACTATCTTGTGCCATGACAGGCATTGTGAGACAAACTCATATTATTCAACAACAACATGAACGATACTTGAGATGCACATTGAATTCCGGCACCTGCGAACCATCAAGGCGATCCATGAATGTGGTGGGTTGGCACGCGCTGCCGACCAATTGAACATCACCCAATCCGCATTGAGTCATCAGGTCAAAGGGTTGGAGGATCAGGCCGGGGTCGAGCTTTTTCTGCGACGTTCAAAGCCGATGAAGCTGTCAGCCGCCGGTTTGCGTCTGCTGCGGTTGGCCGAGCAGATCCTGCCGCAGGTCGAGGCGGCACAGAATGAGTTTTCATCGCTGCGGGACGGGCGTACCGGACGGATGCATATCGCCATCGAATGTCACGCGTGTTTCGAATGGCTGTTTCCGGTTCTCGAATCCTTCAGGAAATCCTGGGGCGACGTGGATGTAGATATTCGACCCGGTCTGGCCTTCGACGCCCTTCCAGCCTTGCAGAAGGAAGAGGTTGATCTGGTGGTCTCATCCGATCCCGAAGATCTGCCGGGTGTCGAGTTTGTGGAACTGTTTGACTACAACCCCGTCTTTGTCGCTGCATCAGCCCATCCACTGGCGGAAAAAGCCTATATCGAGGCTGAGGATTTCCGAGGCCAGACTCTGATCACCTACCCGGTGGAGCGCACACGTCTGGACGTGTTCAGCCAATTGTTGATCCCTGCACGGGTCGAACCTGCCTCGATCAGGCAGGTGGAACTGACAGCTGTCATCCTGCTTCTGGTGGCATCAAACCGAGGCATCTCGGTTCTGCCGGATTGGGTCGTGCGCGAGGTCAAATACAACTCGGACTATGTGACCCGGCCCCTGACTAAAGAGGGGATCACGCGTCGCCTTTATGCAGCGGTCCGATCAGATGATCTGGATAAACCCTACGTGCAGGAACTGGTGAAACTGGCCCGCGAAGAGGCGCGCAAGCTGCAATCCCGGTAGAGGCGTTTTCTGCGGGTCTGTTATGCGTATCATTCCTCTTGGCAAGGAAGCCTTGCGGCAGTATACGCGCGGTTTGACCGGACAGGAGCCCTTTTACAATGGTTGGCAGTGCAAATCTCAACATCATGATCAAGGCCGCGCGCAAGGCGGGGCGTTCTTTGGTCAAGGACTTTCGTGAAGTCGAGAATCTGCAGGTGTCGATGAAAGGCGCGGGCGACTTTGTCTCCAAGGCCGACATCGCGGCCGAGGCCATCCTGAAGGACGAATTGCTGGGCGCACGCCCGACCTATGGCTGGCTGGCCGAAGAGGGCGGTTCCATCGACGGAGAAGACCCGACCCGCCGCTGGATCGTCGATCCGCTGGACGGCACCACCAATTTTCTACATGGCCTGCCGCATTGGGCAATTTCGATTGCACTGGAACATAAGGGCAAGATCGTTGCTGGCGTGATCTATGATGCTGCCAAGGATGAGATGTTCTTTGCTGAAAAAGGCGAAGGTGCGTGGATGAACGACACCCGAATTCGTGTGTCGGGGCGTCACCGCATGATTGAATCGATCTTTGCAACCGGCCTGCCCTTTGGGGGTCGTTCTGACCTGCCTGCAACCCTGCAGGATCTGGCGCGTCTGATGCCCGCCTGCGCCGGCGTGCGCCGTTGGGGGGCTGCGGCGCTCGACATGGCATATGTGGCCGCGGGTCGGTACGAAGGTTTCTGGGAACGCCGCCTGAACGCGTGGGATGTTGCCGCCGGTATCATCATCGTGAAAGAGGCAGGCGGCTTCGTACAGGCCCTGAACCCCGAAGGCAATGTGCTGGAAGATGGTGAAGTGATCTGTTCGAATGAACCGATATTTGATCAATTCGCCAAAGTCATCCGGGGCTGATCGTCCCTTAGCCCAGCTTTATCGACGCGGAACGCGCGGAATACGTGACTGCGACAGCTTGTACGTTGCCTCTGGGTGGGGCGGGTGCCCGTGCGTGCGGTTCCAAAACTGCACGCCACCGCGCCGCAGCCACAATGGCACGCATAGGAGCAGGCCCACGGCAAACCCGCCGGTATGGGCCCAATAGGCGATACCGCCTTCGTCCGGGTTGCTGGTGACGCTGCCAAAGAACTGAATCGCCAGCCATACGCCCAGCATGATGAAAGCGGGGATGGTAAAGACCCTGAAATAGACAACCAGGATCAGCAGAATATCCACACGCGCCTTGGGAAACAGCAGCAGGTATCCACCCATGACACCTGCAATCGCGCCCGAGGCGCCGACGGTAGGCACCTGAGAGTCCGGCCCTGTAACCACATGGATCAGACCTGCGCCGATACCTGCGACCAGATAGAACAGCAAAAAGGGCAGATGGCCCATTTCATCTTCCAGATTGTCGCCGAATATCCATAAGAACAGCATGTTCCCGGCCAGATGCATCCATCCCCCATGCAGGAACATGGATGTCACAAGGGTTTCCAGACCAACCCCATCACTGACCCGCGCCGGGATGATGGCATAGTCGAAGAACAGCCGGTTGATAAGTGGCGCATCATTCATGATCCCCACATAGCTGAGGAAGATCAGGATGTTGGCCGCCAATAAGGCGTAGACAACATAAGGCGTGCGCCCTGAGGGGTTATGGTCGCGGATCGGAAACATGAGGTGACGCTGGGCTTTTGCGCGCCCAGCGTCAAGGCAAGCTTATGCCGCACCTCCCAACAACGCAGCGTTTCCACCGGCTGCGGTCGTATCGACACACACATGGCGTTCACCCAGCACACGCGCGCGGTCGGGTCTGCCCGGAATCAGGGGCACAATGGGACCGTTCCGGCGGGCCAGGTGCTGTTCGATCTGCTGCGCGGTTTCAGCGTCGCCCCACCAAAGGACACCCGAGATACCGGTCAGGTTCTCCAACCGGTGAAGGTCAAGCATTCCGGTTGCCTGAATGGCCGTGCCACCCAGCGCCAGTACGGCGTCAGCCTGCGCGCGCGCTGCCGTTTCCCCCGGCCCCATGCACAGAAGAGGCGGGCGGGGATATTCGCTCAGCCGGTTCGATTCTCCGGTTGGGCCGGGCAGAGAACGGGTCCGGATTGGGGCAGGCTGGCCCTGAGGAGCAGGTAGGTCTCCCAAATGCTCCCAGGTTTCTGTCGTGGTTTGCCGATCCGGTGCACAGAACCGGGCCATGTAATTCGGGCCGCCCGCCTTCGGACCGGTGCCTGACAGCCCTTCACCGCCAAAAGGTTGGGAGCCAACGATGGCACCGATCTGATTGCGGTTTACATAGATGTTTCCGGCATGGATAGCTTCGGTCACATGCTGCACCCGGTCGTCGATCCGGGTTTGCAGGCCAAAGGTCAGCCCGTATCCGGTTGCGTTGATATCCGCGATGACCTTGTCGATCTCCTGCGCTTTGAATCTTACCACGTGCAACACGGGGCCAAAAATCTCACGCTTCAGCGCGGCAATGCCCGAGATTTCGATCAACGTTGGGGCAACAAAGATGCCTTCGGGCGGCAGCGGCAGCTCTTTCAGAACGCGCCCTTCGGCCCGTGCCGTAGCGACGTGATCGGCGATGACCTGCTGGGCCTGCGCGTCGATCACCGGGCCGCAATCGGTAGAGATCAGCCAGGGGTCCCCGATGCGCAGGGCATCCATTGCCCCTTTGAGCATGGTCAGCACGTCATCTGCGATATCCTGTTGCAGGTACAGGCATCGCAGTGCCGAACACCGCTGGCCTGCGGATTGAAAGGCACTTTCAATGATCGATTGCACGGCCTGTTCCGGAAGTGCAGTGCTGTCAACGATCATGGCGTTCAGGCCGCCGGTTTCCGCGATCAGCGGGGTGCCGGGGCGCATGGACCCAGCCATTGCCGACCGTATCCTGAGAGCGGTTGCCGTTGAACCGGTGAAGGCCACGCCCGAGACGCGCGCATCCGATGTCAGCGCCGCGCCCACGGCCGGACCACCCGGCAGCAATTGCAGCGCGTCGCGCGGCACACCAGCCTCATGCAGCAATTGAATGGCGCGGTGCGCGATCAGGGGTGTCTGCGGCGCAGGCTTGGCCAAAACGGCGTTCCCGGTCGCCAAAGCAGCCGAAATCTGCCCGGAAAAAATCGCCAGCGGGAAGTTCCACGGGCTGATGCAGGTAAATATGCCAGCGGGCTCGGCATCAGGAATGTTGGCGGCGTAGTAACGTAGGAAATCCACCGCCTCACGCAGTTCCGCCACCGCGTCGGGCAGCGACTTGCCAGCCTCACGCGTCAGCAGGGCGAACAACTCGCCGTAATGTGTTTCATAAAGATCGGCGGCAGAGTTCAGGATACGGGCACGTTCGACTGCCGGGGCCTGCCATGGCTTTGCCGAAGCCAGCGCCAGTTCCACATCTGCTTCACTCGCCGGAGCCACCGCGCCGGGCTTGTCGGCAGGATTCGCCGGGTTGATTACCTGCTCATCCGCTTGGGGTTTGGCAGCGTCAGCCAGCAAGGGTTGTGCATACCAGTGATACGCGCGGAACTGGTCCCGCGCTGCGTCAACCTTGTCCAGCGTCGGGGTGTGGTGCAGATCGAAGCCCTTGGAATTGGGGCGATCCGGCTGGAACAGTTCGGGGCCGGTGGGCAGCGGGGGCGGAGGCGTTTGAACAGTAACAAACGGATCTGCGGCAACCACTTCCGGCGGGACGTTATCGTCGACAATCTGGTTGACGAAGGATGAGTTCGCTCCGTTTTCCAGCAGACGCCGCACAAGGTAGGCCAGCAGGTCACGATGTGCGCCAACCGGTGCATAAATGCGGCAGCGGGTCTTCTGCCTGTTCATCACAAGCTGATGCAATGTCTCGCCCATGCCATGCAGGCGCTGAAATTCAAAAGGCTGACCTTCGGCCATGTGCAGGATGGCGCTGACTGTATGGGCGTTGTGGGTGGCGAATTGCGGATAGATCCGGTCTGTCATGCCCAGCAATTTGCGCGCATTGGCGATATAGGACACATCGGTGACCGCCTTGTGGGTGAAGACGGGAAAGCCGTCCACACCTTCGACCTGCGCGCGTTTGATCTCGGTATCCCAATAGGCGCCTTTGACCAGACGGACCATCAGCTTGCGATCGTGGCGTTCCGCCATGTCATAGAGCGTGTCCAGAACCAGCGACGCGCGTGGCCCATAAGCCTGAACCACGATGCCGAACCCATCCCAGCCGGCCAGCGCCGGATCGGACATCACCGCCTCAATCACCTGCAGTGACAAAGACAGGCGATCCGCCTCTTCGGCGTCGACGTTTAGCCCCATACCAGCGGCCTTGGCCAAAAGGGCCAGCGCCCGCAGTCGGGGAACCAGTTCATCCATCACGCGCTTTTCCTGCGCCAATTCATAACGGGGATGCAGGGCTGACAACTTGACTGAAATTCCCGGGTTGGCGCGGATATCCTCATGGGTGCAGGCTTCGGCGATGACCGAGATGGCGCGTGAATACGACAGGTGATATCGCGCGGCGTCCGCCTCGGTTCGCGCGGCCTCTCCCAGCATGTCGTAGGAGTAGGTATATCCCTTGTTTTCCATCCCGCGCGCACGCTCCATCGCGGCGTTGATGGATTCACCTAACACGAATTGCCGCCCCATTTCCTTCATCGCCCGCGACACGGCGGTACGGATCACGGGTTCACCCAATCGCTTGATGGCCCCGCGCAGGGCGCCAACAGGCGAGGCCTTGCCTTCGTCCAGAACCTTGCCCGTCAGCATCAGCGCCCAAGTTGAGGCGTTCACCAAGGATGAAGACGAGTGCCCAAGATGCTTGCCCCAGTCCGAAGGGGCAATTTTGTCTTCAATCAACGCGTCAATCGTGTCGGCATCCGGCACGCGCAACAGCGCTTCGGCCAGGCACATCAGGGCGACGCCTTCGTCGGTGGACAGGCCGTATTCGGCCAAAAACACCTCCATCAACCCCGGAGACGTGCTGGAGCGGATGTCGCGCACAAGCTGCGCGGCGGCGGCGCTGATGGCGGCGCGGTCTGTGGCGCTCAGGCTGGCCTGAGAGATCAGGGTTTCAAGGATCGCCGACTGGTCAGCATAGGTTGAGGTGTCGATTAATGTACGCAGGGTATGAGACATGAGTCCTCCGGTCTTTGTGCCAATATACCTGCGAAAACTCAGGACAATCGCCTGAGTTTACGATAATTGAAGGCGGAACACCTGAAATTTCGCCAGAGAGCAGCACAAATGAACTTTCCTGACCTGGACCGGTTTGACCGGTCGATTCTGAGAATTCTGGCCGAGGATGGGCGCATTTCGGTCGCCGATCTTGCGCGCGAAATTGGTCTGTCGAAATCACCGACACAGGCGCGCCTGAAACGGCTTGAAGCAAGCGGGGTGATCAAAGGATACCGGGCGATGCTGGATCCGATCAGACTGGGGCTGGACCACGTTGCCTTTGTCGAAGTGCGCCTGACCGATACCCGCGAAAAGGCACTGGCCGAGTTCAATGCGGCTGTCCGAAAAACTGCCGAGGTCGAGCAAGCCCATATGATTGCTTCGAATTTCGACTATTTGTTGAAGGTCCGCACAGCCACGATGTCAGAGTATCGTCGTGTTCTGGCCGAAAAGATTTCATCCATGCCGCATGTCGCCAGCACCTCGACCTTTGTGGCGATGGAGGCGGTTAAGGAAGCCGGCAGTTTGGGTGGGTTCGAGCATCAGGCTTGACGGATCAGGATTACGAGCCATCCTTGGTACATGACACACGCTTTCCTCTCTGCTCTTTCTGTTGTTGCCTTGTCTTGTGCGGCGCACGCCCAGTCCTGCCCTGATGCTCCGGATCATTCAGAAGGTGTGGATGCGCTAATCAATCAGGTTCAGAAGGCAGAATCGCAAAATGATGCGCGCGCCATTTCCAACCAGATGTGGGAGCTTTGGACGGACGCGCCGGATGCGCGTGCGCAAGGCTTGCTGGACCGGGGAATGGCACGGCGGGAGGCTTGGGATTTACTGGGCGCGTTGGAAGAGCTTGACCAGCTTGTCGATTACTGCCCGAACTACGCCGAAGGCTACAATCAGCGCGCATTTGTGAACTATCTCAGACAAGACTTCGCTGCTGCCTTGCAGGATCTGAATGTCACTATCGAGTTGTCGCCGAACCACATAGGTGCGCTGAGCGGTCGCGCCTTGTCATTGTTGGGTCTGAAGCGCCTTGACGACGCGCGCTCTGCCCTTGCCGAGGCGCTAGAACTTAACCCATGGCTGTCAGAGCGGGCATTGTTAGAACCCGGCGGTCTTTTGGAACCGCCCGGTCAAGATATCTGACGCAGGGTTTTCGAAAGAACCGCAAGGGAAACCGAACCTTTTTGCGGGCAAACTGGTTGTGTTGGACCCCTTCGGAGTTGTTGGCTGGCTATCCAGTGGTATGGGTTCTGACTGGCGTGGGCGTGTATCGGACGCTGAACATCATTGACGAATACACCAGCGAGGCGCTGATGATCCGCGTCGATCGTAAGCTCAACTCAACAGATGTGCTGAATGCATTGACTGACCTGTTCATCCTCCGCGGCCCGCCGGCATTCATAAGATCCGACAATGGGCCGGAATTTATCGCCCAGAAGGTGCGGGAGTGGATTGCAGCTGTCGGGGCGAAGACGGCTTACATCGAACCGGGATCACCCTAGGAGAACAGTCATTGCGAAAGCTTCAACGCCCGGTTCCGGGACGAGCTGCTCAACGGCGAAATCTTCTAAAGCCTAAAGGAGGCGCAAACTCTGATCGAGCAATCTCGTATCCACTACAACACCGTCAGGCCGCACAGCGCGTTGGGCTCCTGCCCGCCTGCGCCCGAAAGCATCGTCCCGATAGACCAGAGGCCCACGATGCACTAACAAACAAACCGGACTACCCGATAGGGGCACGCGACCGAGCGCGCTGAAGGCGGGAATGCTGGCCCTGTTTGACGAGTGCGGTGCGGAAAATTCTGCCGAAAAATATGTGGGGCACATGTACAAAGCCAAACCCGATTTGGCTGCGCATTACAAATGCCGCGATCCGGCCAACTCTTTCAATCCGGGGAACGGGAAGATGTCCAGGGCGTGAAGCTGCAGGTGATTAACGGTCACATGGGATTTGGGCGCGTGTGATAGGCATCCAGCAGGGCTTTGCCGTTTTCATAAAACGCAGTTTCACCAATCAGTTCTGTGATGCCGTAGCGATCCAGCTCGGCTTTCACATCTGGCTCGACCAGCGTGAAAACCAGCCGTATCCCCTTGGATCGCAGGAAATTGGCGATACTGCACAAAGTGAATCCGGCTGTGAAATCGACAACGTCAATTGCCGAGGCGTCGATGCAGAACCATGTCAGTTTGCCGTCTGCGTTCTGAACGATTGTTGTCACTTCCTCGGTGAAAATCTGCATGTTCGCGTAGTACATACCGTGGGAAAACCGGTAGATTACCAGACCGGGCTCGAACTGGTTTGGCGCTTCCAATCCCTTTGAGCGCCAGCCACCGGACTCGGTGCGCAATACTACCGAATTCTTTGGGTGATATCCCCTGCGCGTGTGGTCGACCAGAGACAGGACCATGGCAAAAATGACGCCTTGCTCGACCCCAACCAGAACGACCACGGTGGCAGTTGCCGTGGCAACCCAGAACTCGGACCGGGCCTGCCTGTAAATTGTTGCCATTCCGTGCAGGTCGATCAGCTTGAGACCGATCAGGAAAACGATGGCCGACAGTGCTGCTGTGGGAAGATATGCTAAAGGCTTGGTCAGAAACAGGATAACCAACAGAACTATTACCACTGTTGTCAGTTGCGCTACCTGGCTGCGCCCTCCGGCGCTGGCGACCATCTCGGTCTTTGTGGGGCTGCCATTGACCACGAATGTCCCCGTGAATGCGGCTCCGAAATTCGCAAGACCCAGTCCGATCAGGTCCGTGTTTTCGTTGAATGTCTCATCATATCTTGAGGCGTATGCCCGCGATGTGGCGGCGCTTTGTGCCAGAATGACAACGAAGATGGACAGGGCCGTGGGAAGCAGTTGTTTGAACAAGGTCCAGCTCCACTGCACGTCCGGGATCGAGAAGGAGGGCAAACCGCCGGCAACCTCTCCCAACACCGAGATTCCGGAAGTGCCGAATGAAAAGGCCCAACTGCACAGGACCACCCCGACTATGGCAACCAATGGCCCCGGGATTTTGCGCGAAAGTCTTGTGCATCCTAGGACAATGCCCAGCACGGCTGATGAGACGATCACGGTTGGCCACTTGACGTTGGATATGTTGAAATAAACGTCCTTCAATCTCGCAAGTGTTCCGTGCCCAGCGGATTCGATGCCCAACAATCCGGGGATTTGACCTGTCGCAACCTGAATGCCTACGCCGGTCAGAAAGCCGACCAATACCGTTCTGGACAGGAAATCGGCCAGAAACCCCAGTCCTATGACACGCGCACCTATCAGAAGCATGGCAGCCATAAGTGCCAGCAAGGACGCAAGTGCCAGATACTCGGAGGTTCCGGACACCGCCAAGCCCGCCAGCCCCGAGGCGGTGATGGCTGCTGTCGCCGAATCGGCACCGACAACAAGGTGTCGGGAAGAGCCGAACAGCGCAAACAGAGCCATTGGAATCAGGATTGTATACAGCCCGGACATGACCGGTGTGCCGGCGATTTTGGTGTAACCCATGACTTCGGGGATCGCGAGACAGGCAAAACTCAGACCAGCCAGCATTTCCGCCGGAAGGCGCGCACAGTCAAAAGGCAGAATGCCCTGCAGGACTTGCAGATGCGCCGCTCTCTGATTTCTGGCCTGTTTTTCCATGGGTTACCTTTCACCCGCATTCAGCTTGCGAACTGAATGTTCGAACCGTCAAGCCATCTTATAGGCAAATTTTCACAGGTAAATTGGGTGGCCTGAATTGCTGTTTTTTCCAGTTTTACAGTTATTTTCGCCGAACTACGGGAATCCCCCAATTTCGCTGGCTGCCGATCGGGGGTACACATGACTTACCGTACTTACCACACACAAACACGGTATTTACTTTCCCCGATGAGGGGCTGGTCACACCCCCTCGACCGGCCCCTCTTAACTTTTAGGGGTTCGCGAAAGCCCAAGCCATTCGTTTGATGACTGACATCGTGTGAACGTACTTAGTTCTGGATCAATTTGGTCACGAGTGTCGGCAGTGTTTCGGACGCACTGTACGCAACGGTGTGCGGTATACTGGCCACCGGGGTTTTGCGGTACCCTTCCGTGAACAACAGAAACGGTATCCTGGCGTTTACAGCTGTTTCTGCGTCGACTTCGCTGTCGCCGACATACAAGCGTGTGCCCGAGGTCCC
The DNA here is from genome assembly GCF_059612645.1 of Ruegeria sp. YKSF131. Lineage (NCBI taxonomy): Bacteria > Pseudomonadati > Pseudomonadota > Alphaproteobacteria > Rhodobacterales > Roseobacteraceae > Ruegeria > Ruegeria sp. YKSF131. The sequence continues at coordinate 56,813 of NZ_JBXWQZ010000018.1, forward strand.
AAGTGCTTTGAAGCTTTCCAGCAGGTGGCCCGGATCCGGTTTGCGAATTGGCAATGTATCACCGCCGAAAACAACGTCGAAGAACCGGGATAGGTTGAGCGCCTCCAGCACGTGACGTGCGGGTGCTTCGGGTTTGTTGGTGCAGATACCAAGAACGCACCCCATCTGTTTCAGTTTTTCCAGGGCTTCGGGAACTCCGGGATAAGGCACGGTCGTTGCACTGACGGCCGCATTATAATGCTTCAGTGTCTGTTGTGTGAGTTCCGCGTGGCGATCCATGGGCAAATCACAGTGTCGCATCAGGCGCTCGACCAGTTTGGGAAGGCCATTGCCAACAAACCCTCTGATCACATCAACGGGTATAGGATCGTGACCGACGCCATTCAGCGTTTTATTGGCCGCTGCTGCCAGGTCCCCGACGCTGTCGACCAACGTTCCATCCAGATCAAAAACAACTGCTGCGGTCACGTTTTGCTTGCCTTTCAATACTTGTCCCAAGTCTTAACCCGTCGTTTTCAGGGGCGCAATCGGCTCAATGACACCTGATTTGAAACAGCGCTTGACTTACCTTACTAAAACAATCAGATTTAATGTCAGAAACGGAAAGCCAACCCTCTCGGGTCAGCCAGATCAAACGAAACGCAACAGGTATGGCACCATGCCGACTCGCTCTGGAGATGCCCCCGATGAATGCACAGAACCCGACCCCAACCCAAGGTTATGCTGTCTCGATGCTGCCTGCGCACAAGGCCGAGGATTTGACCAAGGGTGGCCACCTGGCACATATCGAGTTGGGCGACCAATTGTATACCCTGCGCATCACCCGTGCAGGTAAACTGATCCTGACGAAATGAGCGCGCATTCAATGCGCGGAGGTGCCGCGGTCGGCCGTCTGGCGGACCTTGATCCAGTCGAAGCGGGTGCGGTGATGTATCTGCGGATGTGGAGTCAGGGCGAAAGGGGTCGCGCTGATGTCGCGAGCGATTTTCGCATAGCGCTGGGATCAGATTATGGGCGTGCCGCCATGCTGACACTGGATCGCCTGTGTTCGCTTTGTGCTACGCATTGTCGACGTCCGTTAATCAGGCACGGTCTGGGGTGTGCATGTCTGGGCGCAGATGAGAGTTGTTTTGCCCAGATGGTTGCCGCCGCATCCGAAGGGGCACGCGAAGACGCGATGATGATAGCGTCGCTGATCGTGCGTCCGGATTTTGCGCCTGCTCTGGCATCCCTGTCGGAGGAACTGGGCCTGACGCTCCGGCGTATGACAACGGGAAATGCGATTCCGACGACAGGCCGCGATACCCGCACTGCCGTTTTGCATTGACTGTGCTTGCAGGACGGTCAAACCCCGGCAAAGCGCCGGGGTCAATCCTTCAGCAGCACCCGCATCCCGCATGGTGATGGTCGTGATCGCAAACCGGAGCAGGAGAGAAGTCACCGACCTCGGACAGCACGTCCCTTAGCGCCCACAGGATCATGTCCACATCCTCGGCCTCAATCGTCAGCGGTGGGCGGATTTTCAGGATGTTGTCCCTTGGTCCCTCACTGCCGATCAGAATTCGATGATCGCGCATCCGGTTTTTGACATAGCTGCAAATCTCAGTTCCTTCGGTTCCGTCGGGATTGATCAGCTCAACACCCAGAAACAGCCCCATGCCCCGTACATCGCCAACACAACCAAAGTCGCTTTCGATCTGGCGCAGCCCGGTCATCAGGCGGTCACCCATCTGACGTGCATTGTCCTGCAGGCCCTCGTCATCGACGATATCCAATACTTCCTTGCCGATCCGGCAAGACAGCGTCGATCCGCCAAAGGTCGAGAAGAATTCAATCCCGTTATTGAAGCTGTCGGCAATCGCCCGCGTCGTGACCAGCACACCCAGAGGGTGCCCGTTACCAATTGGCTTACCCATCACCACGATATCAGGAAGCGCGCCCTGATGTTCAAAGCCAAAGTAATATTCACCCAGGCGACCCAGACCCGTTTGCACCTCATCTGCAATGCAGACACCCCCGGCGGCACGGATTTTTTCATAAACCGCAGGCAGGTAACCCTTGGGCGGAATGATCTGTCCACCGACAGACGGGAAAGTTTCAGCGATGAACCCGGCCAGACCCTGACCCCGGTCCTGCAAGGCAGCAATGGCCGGGTCCACAAGATCGGCAAACTTCTGCGCCCGATCCGCATCGTCACGCTTGAACGAACCGCGATAGTCGTCCGCAACCTCGACCAGTTCGACCCAGTCGGCTTTCCCGATGCCACCGGGTTTGTTGAACTTGTAGGCCGATATCGCCACAGCCGCATTCGTATTGCCGTGATAGCCATGGTCTGGCGTCACGATCCCCTTGGCGCCGGTATGGGCACGGGCAAGCCGCAGGGCCAGTTCGTTCGCTTCAGTTCCGGAATTGACGAAGAAGCAGACCTCGAAGTGATCGGGCAGTTTGGACAGGATCTTGTCAGCAAAAGTTGTCTGTGCCGGATGCAGGTAGCGGGTATTCGAGTTCATCCGCTTCAACTGATCCGCCGCTACAGCTTGAATGCGGGGATGCGCATGACCCACATGAGGGACGTTGTTATAGGCGTCCAGATAGGGGCGGCCCCATTCGTCAAACAGGTGATGTTTCCACCCGCGTACGAGCATGACAGGGTCATCATAAGTCAGCGACAGGTTGCCGCCAAAGTGATCGCGGCGACCCTGCAGGATCGCCTGTTTGTCGGTGGGTTGGTAGAAAACCTTGTCATCCGGCAGGTTCAGTAAGGCCGCCGGGTTCGGGCAGACTGCGTGCCACAACTCCATCTCATCCGGATCGCCGACACCGGGCCAATCCGCCTCCATGCCATTGGTTGTCAGCGCCAGCTGGAAATGCACATGCGGTGCCCATCCGCCATTCTGGCTGGCGTCGCCCAACCGGGCGAACGCCGCCCCCTGTGCCACCGGATCGCCGGGTTTCAACCGGTCACAGCATTCCGGGTCCAGATGACCATAGAGCGTGTAGAACGGATCGCCATCCGGCGTTCCATGGTGCAGGATTATCACCGCACCGTAATCGAGGTGCTGATCTCGGTTCTCGACCACTTCGACCCGCCCGCTCATTGGCGCATGCAGCACTGTCCCGGCAGGTGCAAACACATCTACCGCCAGATGCACTGTTCGCCGATCCGAGGCTTTCCAAGGCCCTTTGCGAAATCCCGGCTCGGCATAGATCAGGCGGGGTTCGTTGTAATAGCCCAGCCACAGCCCTTCGCCGTATTCTTCACCAACATGTGCGGCCTCGGCCAATGGCATGTGGAAAGGGTTCTGGGGCCACACACAATTTTCAACCGACAACGACCCCATAGGAACATCGCTTAGGTCCTGACCGAACAGTTGGGAAAACCGGCCGCGATGTTCTTGCAGATACGCATGGATGCGTTCTGCGCCGTCCACGACCGGCAGCCCGCACGCTGCCCGAAGACGCGCAGACATCAGTCCGCCGTTGACGGATGCATTCTCAAGAAACCACCACGCAGGTGCCTGCGAGATTGTCACATATGGATCGTCCGGGTTTTCGACCGCCATCAGGGTCGAGTTGAGGACAGATACTGCCAGTCGCATCCGCAGCAGAGGCCAGATCAGGTCGATCTCCTCGGCTTGCAGTCGGTTTGCGGCATGGTACCCCCGTATGAGAGCAGTTAATGCCCGCTCGGGTCTGGCATGATCTAGCACCACATAGGCCCCGGCGATCGCAAGGTCACAGACGCGCGGTGCTGCACACATGTCACCCAGATCAATCAGGCCGGAAACCCGCCTCCGCTCGCCCAATTCGCCTTCAACCAGAACGTTATAATCATTGGCGTCGTTGTGAATGGCCTGTTTCGGCAGGCCCTCAAGCCTATCCGTGATCGCCGTGAATTCGTTGCAGATATCCCGAAGCAACGCCCGACGCGCGGGATCGCTGATGGCGCCCAGCTTGTCATTGATCCAACTCGCTTGCGTCAGGTCCCATTTGAAATCTGGGCGGTGCAAAGCTTCATGCTGAAACCCCTCCAGCGCGCGATCTGTTGCGCCCACAACACGACCCAATTTCAGGATCAGCTCTTCGGATTTCGGGTTCGCTTGTGCATAGCAGCGCCCGGGCAGGCGTTCCTGCAACCACACCAGCCGCGATTTCCCTTCGGAATCGGAAATTTCCGGCAACATTGCGCCGTTCAACGCCGGGAACACCTTGGGAAACGGCAACCCCGGTGCTTCCGAGGCGATATGCGCAAGCGCTTCGATTTGAAGATCTACCAGGCCCGCGTCACACCCCGCGCGCATGACTTTCAGCACATAGTCCTGGCCATTTCTGGCCTGCGCCAGAAAGTTTAGGTCATACTCGCCATCCAGCCGGGTCAACCGTGCGTCCAGCCCCCAGTGTTGGCGCAGCGCGTCTGCCCAGAAGTTCACCAAATCGCTCATTTCTTTCTCCGTCCCGCTCATCCGGGATCCTCTTCATCTGGCCGGAAATATCCTCGGGGGTGAATTGGCCCAAAGGGACAAGAGGGGGCAGACAGCCCCCTGGCCCCTCAATCCAAGGCACGCAAACGTTTGAACAGCGATGACGTATCCCATCGTCCGCCGCCCAGTTTCTGCACGTCCTTGTAGAACTGATCGACCAGAGCGGTCACCGGCAGAGACGCACCGGTTTCATTGGCCGTATCCAGACAAATCCCCAGATCCTTGCGCATCCAGTCAACAGCAAAGCCATGTTCGAACTGATCATCCAGCATGGTTTCATACCGGTTTGCCATCTGCCAGCTGCCCGCCGCACCCTGGCTGATCACCTCAACAACGGCCTTTCCGTCCAAGCCCGCTTTTTCGGCAAAGTGCAATGCTTCACTGAGACCCTGAACCAGTCCGGCAATCGCGATCTGGTTGCACATCTTGGTCATCTGGCCCGCGCCGCTGGCTCCGAGTCGACGGCAGATTTTGGAATAGACGTTCATCACCGGTTCAGCCGCATCATAAGCTGCCTGATCGCCGCCACACATAATTGAGAGAACGCCGTTTTCAGCGCCCGCCTGACCGCCCGAAACGGGGGCATCCACAAAAGCGATACCCTCAGATTGGCCAGCCGCATAAAGTTCGCGCGTGACCTTTGCCGAAACTGTCGTGTGGTCGACAAAAATGGCCCCGTCGGACATGCCCTGAAACGCGCCGCCCTCGCCGGTGCAAACCGCGCGAAGGTCGTCGTCATTACCGACGCAGGCCATGACAAACTCAGCACCCGTGACGGCGTCTTCCGGAGTGGTCGCCATCGCGCCGCCATGCTGCGCGACCCAGGCCTCGGCCTTGGTAGTCGTACGGTTGTAAACGGTGACGTCATGGCCTGCGGCTTGCAGATGTCCGGCCATGGGATAGCCCATGACACCAAGGCCAAGGAACGCGACTTTTGCCATTTTGTGATCCTCTCCGCTGTTCGGTCGGCTTCAGCGAAACAGGCCTGACCGAAATCTCTGGCGAAGACAAAGCAAAGCTGCGCCCAAAGGGCAACCCCAAGTCAGCCTTTCCCACCCAGATCTCGTAGGATTGGGCAATCGGGCCGGTCGTCCCCGGCGCAGGCGTCGATCAAGTGACTTAGCGTATCGCGCATGGCGTTCAGGTCTGCGATCTTGGTTTCGATCTGAACAAGATGGTCGCGTGCAACCTGTTTCACGTCGGCACTGGCACGGGTCTCATCTTCGTAGAGTGCCAGCAGGGTCCGGCAATCCTCGATGGTGAACCCAAGCGCCCGGGCGCGACCCAGAAAGTTCAGCTTATGCACGTCCTGGTCGCGAAACCGGCGATAGCCATTGTCGTCGCGCATTGGTTTGATCAGGTTAATGTCCTCATAATACCGGATCGTCTTGGCGGGCAGGCCAGTGCGGGCGGAAACATCTCCGATGTTCATGCGTGCACCTCTTTGGTGGCCGTACCTGATGTTTCCGGCAGGCTGGCGCGAATGCGGCGCAGGCGCAGCGCATTCGAGACCACAAAAACGCTCGACAGTGCCATTGCACCAGCCGCCAGTGCAGGGGATAGCAGATAGCCGCCAAACGGGTACAGCGCACCGGCAGCCACCGGTATCAGAAGGACATTGTATCCGAAGGCCCAGCCCAAATTCTGGCGAATATTCTTCATTGTCCGGCGGCTGATCTCGGTCGCATTCGCGACGCCCCGCAAATCACCGGACATGAGGACAACGTCGGCTGTTTCGATGGCCACATCCGTGCCGGTACCGATGGCGATGCCGATATCAGCCGCCGCAAGAGCGGGGGCATCGTTGATCCCGTCACCGACAAAGGCCAGCACTCCGAACCGGTCCCGCAAAGCCGTTATTGCATCTACCTTGCCATCAGGCAGTACCTCGGCAGTGACATGATCAATCCCCAGCCGGTCGGCCAGAGCCTGCGCCGTGCGCGCGTTGTCACCGGTGATCATGGCCACGGTTAGCCCCATTTGGTGCAACCGGTCCAGCGCCTCCACTGTGCCGGGCTTGATCGGGTCAGAAACGGACAAAGTGGCCGCCGCCTGCCCATCCAGAGCCACGAACAGAGGAGTTGCCCCTTGAGCGGCACGGGTTTCGGCCTTATCCGTCAGAGCTCCAAGGGTGATCCCACTCTGCTGCATCAACCGGTGCGACCCGATTAACACGTCGCGGCCTTCGACCAACCCTTGCAGGCCAAGCCCGGTAAGCGAACGGACATCCGATGCCTCTGGCAGTGTCGCGGGCCCCGCTCGGGTGATGGCGGAAGCGATCGGGTGTTCCGACCTTGCCTCAAGGGCTGCGGTCAGCCGTAGAACCTCCTCCCGGTCAAACCCCTTAGCCGTTGTCACGCTGTCCAGTTCGGGGCGCCCCAGCGTCAGGGTTCCGGTCTTGTCCAACGCGACGACGCGCGCCTGCTGAAGCTGTTGCAACGCATCCCCCTTGCGGAACAAAACGCCCATTTCTGCCGCACGCCCGGTGCCCACCATGATCGAGGTTGGGGTCGCCAACCCCATTGCGCAGGGGCAGGCGATGATCAGAACTGAAACACCTGCGACAAGCGCAAGGGGAAGGGCCGGGCTGGGGCCGAAGATCAGCCAGAGCGCGACGGTGATCACCGCAACAGCGATGACCGCAGGAACAAAGCGATAGGTAATCCGATCCACCAACCCCTGAATAGGCAGTTTCGCGCCCTGCGCCTGCTGCACCATACGAATGATCTGTGCCAGAGCCGTGTCGCCACCGACCCGGGTGGCGCTTACCCGTAGAGCGCCGGTGCCATTCACGGTGCCGCCGACAACAGGCGCTCCCACCGACTTGCCAACAGGCACAGGCTCGCCCGTGATCATGCTCTCATCAACGTAAGAGGTGCCTTCAAGCACTTCGGCATCCACCGGTACACGCTCGCCGGGGCGGATGTGCAGGATATCTCCGACAACGATTTCGGCGATTGGCCGGTCCTGTATCTGTCCGTCCAGTTCGACCCGTGCGGTTTTTGGTTGCAAACCCACCAGTTTTCGGATCGCAGCCCCTGTTTTGCCTTTGGCGCGTGCCTCCATCAACCGGCCGAGAAGGATCAGAACCACGATCACCGCGGCCGCTTCGAAATAGACATTGGCCGTACCCTGCGGCAGCAGGTCGGGCGCGAAAGTGGCCGTGACCGAATACAGATAAGCCGCGCCGGTCCCAAGTGCTACCAACGCGTTCATGTCCGGCGTGCCCTGCATCAGCGACGGGATACCTTTGCGGTAAAACACACGGCCCGGTCCGATCAGCAAAGCCGAGGTCAGGGCAAATTGAATCAAATGGCTCGTCTGCGTTCCAATGGTCGCCTGTATCCAATGGTGGAAGGCGGGGATCACGTGCCCGCCCATCTCAAGAATGAATACGGGCAGGGCCAGTGCCGTTGCCAGTATTGTGGAACGGACCAGCCGCTGAATTTCATCGTCTTCCCGGCTTTCTGGTTCCGCAACGCCTTGGATACGCGCGGGGTATCCAATTCCGGTAACAACCTGAGCCAGCGCCTCGGGCGTAGTTGCAGCTGTGGCGTAAGTCACCGAAGCCGTCCGAGTTGCCAGATTGACCTGCGCTTCGATCACGCCAGCGGTGGACGCCAACGCGCGCTCGATCTTGCCAACGCAGGATGCGCAGTTCATGCCCTCGATGCTCAGATCCGCATGACTTGTTTCAGCCGGATAGCCGGCTGCATCCAGCGCCGCAGTCAGGGACGAAACCGGCCCGTCAAATTCCACCTGCGCCGTCTTGGTCGCGAAATTGACCGAGGCCACATTAACACCAGATACATTACGCAGCGCAGCCTCGACACGGCCCACACAGGACGCGCATCCCATGCCGGTGACTTTCAGTTCTGTAAGTGCTTTTTGCGCCATGCGACTCATCCCACGTGGTTTTCTGCCCTCCAGATGGGGGTTCCAGTGACAGGAAGGTCAAGGGGGTCGCGGCAAAATTCTACGATCCCGGCCCGCGCATGTTACGCTCCATTAAGCGCTGATACAGGCGTGGTGACAGACGGTTGAGCCACCACGACATGTGTGCAACGCGTCCGACCGGGATCATGGGCTGCGATTTGTCCAGTCCGCGCAGGATCGCCACGGCGGCGCTCTCGGGGCTCATTTCGTCCATTCCGTCCTTGGCCGATCCGGGGCGCGCGGTTCCGTCGGGTTGCTCCATTGCGTTGTCGGGGTTGGTGGCCACAAAAGACGGCGCTGCAATCTGAACCTGAACGCCATGTGGCTTTTCTTCGGATCGAAGCGATTTGAAAAAACCCTCAAGCGCGTGTTTCGAGGCTGCATAAGCCGTGCGATGGCAGAGCGGAGCGAATCCAGCCACCGACGAGATAGCCAGATGCGTTCCCTTTGACACGCGGAGAGGCTGCAAGAATGCACGAGCCATCTCAACGGCTGCAAAATAGTTGATATCGAACAGTGCACGGTGACTGGCCGTGTCAGACTGGTCAAACCCCCGAATTTGCGTAACCCCGGCGTTGTAGATGACCAGATCAATGCTGTCGCTTGACGTGATCGCCCTTTGAATTGCGTTGGCAAGCTGTTCGGGGTCTGTCAGATCACAGGTAATTGGCAGTTGGTTCGGTTCTGTTTGGAGACCGGACACATCAAGATCCAACAGCACCACCCGCCACCCACGGGTTTGCAATGCGCGGCTTAGAGCCTGTCCCAAACCGCCCGCACCGCCGGAGATGACCGCGGTTTTCATAACCCGGCCTGCTGTTGCCAGAGCGCAAAAACCTCGGCGCTGGTTTTTTCGGGCACATAACCGAATTCAGATTTCAGGGCGGAGTTGTCCAGAACTGGCCGATATTGAAGGAACCGTACCTGTTCCGGCCCATAGCGAGATAAACCCAGTGGGCGCGCCACGGCTAGGGCCGCTTTCAACACCCATGCGGGCAGGCGCAGAACCGGTTTTCCCATGGCGCGGGCCAAGTCGGTCACGCCCATCGTGCCGTCACCGGCGACGTTGTAAATCCCGGTTGGCCCGTCGGTTGCTGCACGCTGAAGGATGCGTGCCAGATCCCGGGTCCAGATAAAGACAAACGGGCTTTCGCTGCCGGATACCGCCAGCAAACGTGGCTTGAGAAACAGGGCGGTGATCTGGTTTTCGGTTCCAGCCCCCAGAACCGTGCCCACGCGCAGAACAACCTGCTCAAGATCGGGGGCGGCGCTGCGGGCTTCGGCCAAAATCTCTTCGACCTGACGCTTGTGATCTGAATAAGGAAACTCGGGGTTGCCGCGCAATGGGTCGTCTTCGCGCAACGCTACAGGATTGTCTGCATGATAGCCATAAGCGGCACCGGAAGATGTGACGACCAATCTGCGCACCCCGTTTGCGATGGCGGCATTCACCACATTGCGCGTGCCTTCGACATCGACAGCATAGACTGCGGCGCGCCCCATCTTCGGCGGCGGCGTCACGACAGAAGCCAAATGCACAATCACATCCGGATTCACCTTGGCTATCACACGTGCAGGAGCGTCGCTTGTAACATCCATGGACAAAAATGAGGCGTCTTGCGGCAGGTTAACCGGGCGTTTCAGATCGGTTGCAAAAACCTCGTTCCCCACAAGTTCGGGCAACAGCGTTTGCCCGACCATCCCGGCAGCACCGGTAATCAGGATGCGGGTCATCGTGCGGCCTCGGTTCGTGCCATGACCGACGCCAAAGCCAGGCCCGAGATAGCGTGCCACACTCCCCAGAATGCGGCGACCACGGCCATGCCGCCAAGACCGTTGAAAAATGCAAAGATTAGGACAAGCCCAAGTCCAGAGTTCTGAATTCCGGTCTCAATGGTGATGGCGCGGCGATCGAAGGGGGACAGCCCGGTCAGAGTGGCCACAACCCAACCGCCCCCCAGCGCCAGGGCATTGTGAAGGATCACAAGCCCGGCAACAGCCCCGGCAAACCCAAGGAAAAAACCCCAGTTGGCAGCCAGAGCAAGTACGATAAACCCAGCAAAGATACCCATCGACAGAAGTTGCAGCGGTGTGCGCAACCGTGCCGTCAAGGCGGGGAGGCGTTGATTCAGCGTAATTCCCAGAACCAGCGGCAGGATCAGCATCAGACCGACCAGGATTGCGATCTGCATTGGGTCGATCTGGGTCTGTTGCAGGATTGCGCGGGTCGGTGGGTAAAGCCCGCCCCAAAGCGCAATGTTGAAAGGTGTCATAAAGATTGCACCGATGGTGGCGAAGGCTGTCATCGACACTGAAAGCGCTGCATTCCCGCCCGCGCGATGGGTGATGAAGTTCGAGATATTGCCCCCTGGGCAGGCCGCGACAAGGATCAGGCCAAGCGCAATTGACGGTTGCGGTGCGGTAATCCACACCATCACAAAGGTCAGCGCAGGCAGGACGACGAGTTGTGAAATCAATCCGACAACCACTGGTTTGGGCGCGCGCCTTAAACGGTCAAAATCCCGAGGCGTCAGGTCGATGGCGATCGAGAACATCACGATTGCCAGAATGGCATTCAACAGCGTCAGAGACGCCGGACTGAAATTCAGTGTGATCTGGTCAATGCCACTCATGCGATGGCCTTCCGCAGCCGGTCGATCCAGCCGGTGACAGCCTTTCTGTACGTATTCTTGTCCACGTAATAGGCCATGCGGGGCAGGTCGATATAGTTCATGCCTCCGGTGGCGCGCGTATAGTCTTTTTGCTTTTCTGCTTGCAGATCGGCTGCCACGGGGCAGCCGTGTCGAAGCCCCTTGATGTAGCGCGCCACCATCTCGGCTTGCTCGTGCCTGCCCTGCCAGCCCAGACCTGTGGCCTCGACCATGCCCAGCACGAACAGATCGTCCCGTTCGGGATGTATCGTGTTCAGATACAGATGCGGGGCATCGCCTTGCCAGTTCAGCAGGTCCTTGTCGATAAACGGGTAGTGCAGTTTGTATCCGGTCGCGGCGAGGATCATGTCATAGTCGTCGCAGGAGCCGTCCTTGAAATGCACGGTGTGGCCTTCCAGCCGTTTAATATCCGGGCGGATTCTCAGATCGCCATGGCCTGCGTGATACAGAACCAGCGAATTCACCACGGGGTGGCTTTCGTACAGCCTGTAATCCGGTTTGGGAAAGCCGTACTTCTGCGGATCGCCGACAAACCAGCCAAGGATCAGGCTGTCGACCTTACGCTTCAGCCACATCGGCAGACGGATCTTTCCGCCCATTGTGTCAGCGGGTTTGCCAAAGACGTATTTCGGGACGAAATAGTACCCGCGCCGCATCGACAGATCGCAGCGTTTCGCGTGATGGATCGCGTCCACTGCGATGTCACAGCCGGAATTACCTGCGCCCACGACCAACACACGCTTGCCGTCGAACTGACTGGGGTACCGGTATTGTGAGGCATGGATCAACTCGCCGTCAAACGTACCCGGAAAGCTGGGTACATTCGGTTCCGACAGGGTGCCGTTCGCAATGAGTACGCCGGCATATTCGGCCTGATGGTCGCCATCCTGATCCCGCCAGCACACGCGCCAACCGTCACCCGGATTGCCCAGCGGAGAGACCTGAGTGACTTCTGCATGGAATTTGTAATTCTCACGCAACCCGAAACGATCCGCAAATGCGCGGAAATAGTCGCGCATCGCCCGGTGCGAGGGGTACTCGGCGACTGCGTCATCCATGGGGAAATCCGCAAATTCGGTCATGCGTTTGGAAGAGATCAGGTGCGCCGACTCGTACATGGTTGATCTTGGGGCATCGATATCCCACAGACCGCCAACATCCGAATGCAACTCAAACCCCTGGAATGCGATCCCCTGTTCTTTCAGCACCTTGGCCGCGGCCAAACCCATTGGTCCCGCCCCGATCAGGGCGAATTCGTCGCGCGTTTCTGTCATGAACCCTCCCAAAGTTCGTGAGGTTTAAATTGAACGAACGACCAAAATAAGGCAAGATGAAATTCATGACGCTGAAAAACGTAGAAAAACCAAGACAAAGGGCACCGTCCAAGCGGTCTTTGGAAACCAAAGCGCGGATCATGGATGCCGCCGAAACAGTCTTTGCTGAACGCGGATTCGAAGGTGCGTCGATCCGCGATATCGCTGCGCTTGCAGGCGTTCAGGTTGGCCTTGTTCATCACCATGGCGGCGGCAAGGAGGAGCTGTTTTTTCGCGCCATAGCACGTCGTGCTGGCAAGCTGGCACAGATCAGAACCGATGCGCTGAACAGGGCCAAAGGGGCGGGTCCACTGACACTGCGCGGAATCTTGGACAGTTTTATCCGGCCTTATGTGGAACTGGCAGAAACAGGCGGTTCGGGATGGATGGCCTATGGGCGCCTTGTGGCGCATGTCTCGGTCGATCCCCGTTGGCGCGATGTCGCGGCAGAGTGTTTCGATCCGACCGCCCGGCTTTTTATCGACGAAATCGCTGCTCTTTATCCAGATGTTGACCCTGCGCTGCTGGCCAGCGGCCAGGTCTATTCCGTTTCGGCAATGCTGGCGCATCTCAACAGTGGCTGGCGGGTCGGGGCCCTGTCGCAAGGCGGCAGGGTGTCAGAAGTGGAACGCCTGATCGATTTTTGTGCAGCCGGTATCGAAGCGATGGTTCAGACCAGTCGCGGTTGAACGCGCGGCATTGCTATTGCTGCAAATGGTTGAACAGGATGGTGCTGAACACAGAAGGTGGTGATGTTCGGACGGCGCTAGGCGAAGCAAAAAAACCAAACATCATTATCATAAGGATCAGGGCCGCTCCGGCAAGGCACGCCGCAGAAAGCTGAAAGACCGAACGAACCATTGGCTTATTCCCTGTTTATACTCAATAAAATCTGTGGTGTCTTACGCGTCACGAGAGCTTTGACAGCTCTTGTTTCAGCCTTTCATTTTCAGCCTGCAACTGCGCGAGTTGCTGGCCCAAACTGTTCAGATGCGGTCGCAGTTCGGCTTCGGTGAAACGCGGCGTGATGTGGCGCGGGCAGTTCCAGTCAAGCGCCTCAACACGTATGATCACCGCCCGCTCTGCAGGGGCTTCGGCCTCTTCTGGATACAAGCTGGCAGCGGCGGCTTGACCCTCCGTGAATTCGACACGCCCCAGGATCTTTAAACGACGTTGATTGGCGTAATCCATCAGGATCAACGCGACCCGATCGTTGCCGTCCAGATTCCCGCGCGAGATATACTGTTTGTTACCCGAAAAATCGGCATATCCGATGGTTTGCGGCCCCAGTACTTTCAGAAACCCGACCGGCCCGCCGCGATACTGCACATAAGGCCAGCCTGTTTCAGACACCGAGGATTGATAAAACCCGTCGCGCGCCTGAATGAACTGTTTTTCCGGCTCGCCGATCAAATGGCCCTGTTGCGGGCCACTTTCAATGAATTTGGCATAGGTTTTTGCCGATCCCATCCGCTCCTGATGGGCACGGACGGTAGGGGTGAAGGTCAGTTCGGAAAACGCACGCGGCACGGTATGTCCTTTCAAAGACCCAGATCAGAAAGCCCGAGATGGTCATCGGGGCGTTCACCCAATGGCCAATGGAACAAGCGGTCGCTTTCGGCTATGGGGTGATCGTTCAGCGAGGCATGCCGATGCGACATGCGCCCGTCTTCGGCAAATTCCCAATTCTCGTTGCCATAAGACCGGAACCACTGACCGCTATCGTCGTGCCACTCGTAAGCGTAACGAACGGCGATGCGATTACCGGTAAAGGCCCAGAGTTCCTTGATCAGTCGATAGTCCAGCTCCTTGTGCCATTTACGGCTTAGGAAGGCGTGAATTTCGCCATGTCCTGACAGAAATTCCGCCCGGTTACGCCACTGACTGTCATCTGTGTATGCGGGGGTGACGCGGTCGGGATCGCGGCTGTTCCAGGCGTTTTCGGCCATGCGTACTTTTTGTGTGGCAGTTTCGAACGTGAAGGGGGGAAGTGGGGGGCGGGACATGGTGCAGGGGGCTTTCAGGTCAGAGAGGCGGCAAGGATGGCCAGTGTCAGAAGAAATGGAACGTACTGAGGGGGGAATATGCTGGCGCGACGTTTCATCGGTCAAATCCTCTGGTGTACTGATCGGTTAACTTTCTAATAAGGTGTACCGATCTGTTAACTTTTGCAAGGGGAAAAGCAGAAAATTTTCCGCGCGTTTCAAGGCGAGCCATGAATTCTAATGAAAACAATGATTTGTGTTAGGTCGGTTGTACTTCATGTTTCGGGGTAATATGTACAGAACGGTACACCATGGAGCCGAATCATGCGTCCAAACAAACGGGATGAACTTGTCAGCAAAGCCCTGAAGGTTTTTTACCGCGACGGGTTTCACGCGACCGGCATGGATAAGCTGGTGGCGGAAACGGGCGTGTCGAAAACGTCGATGTACAAACATTTCCGCACCAAGGAAGACCTGATCGTAGCCGCTCTGCGCCTGCGGGATGAGAATTTTCGCGAGTGGTTCTATCGGCGCATCGAAGAGATGGCAGAAACACCGGCCGAGCAACTCATCGCCAGTTTTGATGCCTTGAAGGAATGGTTCGAAGAGGATGGGTTCCGGGGCTGCATGTTCATCAAGGCCGGGGCTGAATATCAGGATACAGATCATCCGATCCATGTGCAGGCTGCCGAACATAAGCAGCTGTTGCTGGAGCATTTCACGTCCGTCGCCGAACAGGCTAGTGCGCGTGATCCTCAGAAACTCGCCAGCCAGATCGTGTTGTTGCAGGAAGGGGCAATCGTGTCCGCGGTTTTGCTCAAGAATTGTGATCCTGCGGAAGACGCCAGGGATGCAGCACAGCAATTGCTGGCATTGGCGCTGAGTTAATTTCCTTAAAAACAAGCAGGTTCTTTTAAAGCACCCCGCCAAAAACCTGAATCGTGTGGATTCCCATGAGAGCTGAATTGTGATTCATCCTGTTTGGGAGGATGGATCATGTCGGCACCTTTACCGGAAGCGCTTCG
>NZ_JBXWQZ010000019.1:0-66727 GCF_059612645.1 Ruegeria sp. YKSF131
GCTCGGCGCCGTGTTCCGTCTGAAACCATCCGGCATTGCCAACATGGTCGGGATGATGGTGAGTCACCACCACCCTCCTGATCGGCTTGCCTGCAAGTGGCCCGGCCATCAACGCTTCCAAGATGCGCCGCGTCTTGTTCGAGGACAGCCCCGTATCGATCACGGTCCAGCTGTCGCCATCGTCCAGAGCGTAGATGTTTACATGGTCCAGCGCCATCGGCAGGGGCAGGCGCATCCAGAGAACACCTTGGGCAATCTCGGTGGCCGCGCCCTGCGCGGGCGGTTCAGCCCACGGATATCTGATCCCCAAGACGTGATCCCCATCCATCAGGCCGCAAACTCGTCCGTGCTCAGCGCGAAAAGGTCATCCGCCCCGTTCTGCGCCCGCGCCAAAAGGCCCGAATGTTCGGGCAACAGGGTGTTGATATAATATCGCGCCAGTTTCGCCCGCGGTCCCTCTGGGTCGGCAAGGGCTGCGGTCAGGTGATAATGCCCGCCCAGCACCCGGGCAAAAGCCTGCAAATAAGCAACGGCGCCTGCAAAGCGGTTATTCAAATCATCCTGTGCCACCAGCCATTCTGTCGCCTCGCGCAGTGTTTCGGTGGCTTCCCAGACCGGACCCGCCAGATCAGGCAGCGTTGCACGGGCGCGTTCGGCCTGGTCTTCGATCTCATCCAGCAGGTTCGAAGCAGCCTCGCCCCCGTCCATCATCTTCCGCGCAACAAGGTCCATCGCCTGAATACCGTTGGTGCCCTCGTAGATCGCGGTGACACGCGCATCGCGATAGAACTGTGCCGCGCCGGTTTCCTCAATATACCCCATGCCACCATGCACCTGGACCCCGGTTTCAGCCACACGCATCCCGGTCTGAGTACCAAACGCCTTGCTGATCGGCGTCAACAGCGCGGCCCGCGCAGCCCAATCGGCGTCACCAGTGGCCTCTGCCATATCGATCGCAACCGCATTGGCCAACAGGATCGCGCGCGCGGCATAAACATCAGCACGCATATCCAAAAGCATGCGGCGCACATCCGCATGATCGATGATCGTCTCGGACGGCGTTTTGCCTTGTTTCCGTTCCAGGGCATAGGCCAACGCATGCTGGTATGCACCTTCGGCCACGCCCACGCCCTGTCCGCCCACACCAAGACGCGCATTGTTCATCATGGTAAACATGGCAGCCATACCGCCATGTTCGGCACCCACCAGCCAGCCTTTGGCTCTGTCATATTGCATCACGCAGGTGGGCGATCCGTGCAAACCCATCTTGTGTTCCAGCGAAACCACTTTTAGATCATTGGCCGCGCCCGGGTCACCATTTGCGTCAGGCAGGAATTTAGGGACAAGGAACAATGAAATCCCTTTGGTGCCGGGCACCCCATCGGGAAGGCGAGCCAGTACCAGATGGCAGACATTCTCGGTAAAATCGGTATCGCCCCACGAGATGAATATCTTTTGACCGGTGATCGAATATGTCCCGTCACCGTTCGGCTCAGCCTTCGCAGACAGCGCGCCAACATCCGATCCGGCCTGAGCTTCGGTCAGGTTCATGGTGCCCGACCATTCCCCCGTCATCATCTTAGGCAGATACAGCGCTTTCAATTCGTCGCTGGCGTGATACTCCAACGCCTCAATCTGGCCCTGAGACATAAGCGGCGCAAGTTGAAGCGACAGGCAAGCAGCACTCATCATCTCGTTGACCGCCGTGGTGATGGTCATAGGCAGCCCCATCCCCCCGTATTTAGGATTGCCACTGATCCCGATCCAGCCACCTTCGGCAATTGCCTTCCAACCGTCTGCATATCCCGGAGAAGTTCGCAGCACGCCATTTTCAAGTCGTGCAGGTTCCAGATCACCGGGGCGCTGCAGAGGGGCCATCACCTCTTCGCACATTTTTCCAGCTTCGGTCAGGATCGCATTGACCACATCCCCGCTGGCATCAACAAATTTATCCGTCGCAGCGACCTGGTCGAACCCGACCACATGGTCCAGCAGGAACTGGTAATCTGAAATTGGGGTGCGATAGGGCATGATCACTCTCGAAGGCTAACAATTCAGAACATATCGGCAGGCTTGGAATTGTGGGCAAGCGCCGGTAAGCGTATGAGCTTGGATCAATTACCTACTGTCCCTTATGTTTCAAGCAACCAAAACGCGGCGTCACCAGTTATGATCTCAACCGGCACTCAGGAATTGACGGCGGATCCCGGCGGTATCGCGCGGGCTGCAGATATGTTGCGACAGGGCCTTCTGGTCGCCTTCCCGACCGAGACGGTCTATGGCCTGGGCGGCGATGCACGCAACGGGCAGGCGGTGGCGTCGATCTACGAGGCCAAGGGGCGGCCCAGTTTCAACCCCCTGATCGCACATGTCGCATCGGTCGCCGCGGCGCAACGGTATGTGCTATGGTCAAATCAGGCCGAGCATCTGGCGCAGGCCTTTTGGCCCGGTCCGCTTACCTTGGTTTTGCCCTTGCGCGAAGGGCACGGGATTTCTTCGCTAGTGACGGCAGGTTTGGACACGCTGGCCGTGCGCGTTCCGGCACATCCGACAGCGCACGCGCTGCTGGCCGAATTTGATGGCCCGGTTGCTGCGCCATCTGCAAACCCGTCGGGTCAGATCAGTCCGACCAAGGCAAGTCATGTCTGGTCAGGTCTTGGCGGCAAGATCGCGGCTGTTCTGGATGACGGGCCGTGCGGTGTCGGGCTTGAATCCACCATCATCGGTCTGGCTGGGGAACCCGCGCTTTTGCGTCCAGGTGGCATCGCGCTGGAGCAAATCGAAGAGACGCTGAAAACACACCTACATCTGCATCAATCCGGTGACCTTCTGACCGCCCCCGGCCAGTTGCAATCGCATTATGCGCCGGATGCTCCGGTCCGTTTGAATGCCGAAACCCGTCAGGGTGACGAGGTGTTGCTGGGATTTGGACAGGTTGAGTGCGACCTGAACTTGTCCGCCATTGGCGACCTGACCGAAGCGGCGGCAAATCTGTTTGCGTTTCTGCATCAACTGAACGAAACCGGGCGACCGATTGCCGTTTCTCCGATCCCAGGCACGGCATTGGGGGCGGCAATCAATGACCGGCTGCGGCGCGCTGCAGCACCTCGCGACAGCTGATCAGGCCCGCCCTGCGCTGGCAGAAAGGGTTAGCGGGTCCACGCCCAAAGTAGCCAACGCTGCCTCCCATTTCGCATCATCGGGCACATCGAAAACAAGCTTGGGTGTCGCGTCGGTGGTCAGCCAACCGTTCATGGCAATTTCATCCTCAAGCTGACCGGGCCCCCAGCCGGAATAACCCAGCGCCAGCATCGAGTTCAGCGGCCCGCTGCCTGACGCCAAATCCTCGAGCACATCAAGTGTCGCCGTCATGCTGAAGTCCTCAGAAATCTGCATTGAATGCAGGTTGGCCTCGTAATCGGCGCTGTGAAGGACAAAGCCGCGCGACATCTCGACCGGCCCACCGAAATGCACAAGGCGCTCTCCGACAATCGGAATACGGCAGGCGATGTTCAGTTGACCCAGCAAGGTCTTTATCCGCAGGTCCGAGGGCTTGTTCACAATCAAACCCATGGCTCCATCGTCGCCGTGGCTGCACACATACACCACCGAATGGTCGAATCGCGGATCCCCCATACCGGGCATCGCAATCAACAGTTTTCCGGTCAGGTCCATGGGCCGCCATCTCTTTCTCAGAACACCTCAACAATGGCCCCGCAGCATGTCTATTGGCAAGAGAACAACGGGTATTTTGGCGGATTTCATCCCAGTGAACAGAACGTGACTTGGAATCCGGGCCAACGCCGCGCATTTAAGAGGGATGAAGATGTCGATGAAACACACTGCTGTCGCCGCACTTGCTTGCCTGCATCTGTCCGCCCCGGTTGCCGCACAGGGTCTGGATGGTGTCGTTCAGCTGGATGTTCTGGATGGTGGCCGGACTGCAAACGGCACTTATCTTACCGCCTTAAAGCTGACGCTCGAGGATGGTTGGAAAACCTACTGGCGCGCGCCCGGAGACGCTGGCATCCCGCCGGAAATCAACTGGAAACGGTCAAGCAATGTCGGGCGGATTGAGATCACATGGCCTGCCCCCGATGTCTTTGATCAGAACGGGTTGCAGTCGATCGGTTACAAGAACCAACTGGTCCTTCCTATTGAGATTACGCCGCGCAACCCTGCCAAGCCGGTCCGATTGCAGGGCGAAATGGATCTGGGCGTCTGCAAAGACGTTTGTGTTCCGGAACGTCTGGGCTTTGACCACACGCTCGACGCCAATGCCGGGCGCCATCCCGCGATTGCCGCGGCACTGGCGCAACGTCCCTATTCCGCGCAGGAAGCTCGCGTGTCCAGTGCCACGTGTCGTCTGACGCCAACGAAAGATGGTATGCGTATCGAAGCACGAGTGACCATGCCATCGGCAGGTGGTCATGAAGTTGCTGTGATCGAACCCGGCAATCCCACCCTCTGGGCTTCGCAGCCGGTTGCGCAACGGCAGGGCGATACGTTGGTGGCCGAGGCCGAGATTATCAATGCATCGGGTACACCCTTTGCGCTGGATCGGTCTGAAATCCGGATTACAGTTCTGGGCGCCAATCACGCAGTTGATATTCAGGGTTGCAGCGCAGGCTGAATTCATGACCCAATCGCCAAAAATCAGTGCCCTGGCCGTTGTTCTGCACCAGGATCAGGTTCTTCTGGTTCAGCGCAGCAAGCAGCCCGACGCCGGGCTGTGGGGGTTTCCCGGTGGCCATGTCGAATGGGGTGAAACCGTATTGGAAGCGGCGCAACGCGAATTGCTGGAAGAAACCTCGGTGATCGCGCAACCGTCACATTATCTGAACAATCTGGACCTTCTGCGCCGAACCCCAGATGGGCTGGTCGTGTCCCATTACCTGCTGGTCGGGGTCGCATGTCAGTATCGCTCGGGCACGCCGAGGGCCGGTGACGACGCACTTGATGCCCGGTGGTTTCCCATCGATCAGATACGCCAGGGCAACCTGCCCATGAGCGCGCGGGTCATTGAGCTTTTGGAATATGCCTTGCTTGCGGTTTAAGTACCTGCCGATTTCGTGAGGCGACCATAGAGTATACCTGAGGCAGCAATGCTTAGAATCACAATCGGTACAGCGCCGGCAACAAACGCGCCCAGCCCCATTTTCAATGCGGCAATGCCATCATCACCGGGATAAAGGCTTTGTAGCATGGCAAGCGGTGCACCGTTGACAGCGGGCCAGATCATCGTCAAGGCAAACCAGATCCCAAGTATCACGCCGGTTCCGGCCAACGCGCCACGAACAACCTTGTCAGGGGCCCGTGCAGCACGGCGCATGGCTGTCATCGGACGTGCCACGTCATTAAGAATTCCCAGCAAGGCAGGTACAAGAACCAACACCAGCAACATTCCGAAACCAAGCCCGTATACCAGTGTGATTACAGTCGGTTTCAAGAATTGCGCCTGTTGAGAGCCTTCATATAGTAAGGGCGCAAGGCCAAGAACCGTCGTCAGCGTGGTCAGCATCACGGGGCGCAACCTGTCTGCCGTGCCATCCAGAATAGACGGAATCAACCCGCGATCCTGCTGGTATGCGTCGATCGTAGTCACCAAAACGATCGAATCGTTGATGATGATCCCTGTCATGCCCAACAACCCGACAACCGTGAACATGCTCAGCGGAACCTCCCAGATGTAATGGCCCCAAATTGCCCCGACCAGGCCAAAGGGAATAATCGCCATAACCACAAGGGGTCGTGTCCAGCTGGCAAAAACCCAGGCCAGTACAAGATAAATACCGGTCAGGCACAGGATCAGACCGTTGCGGGCCTCGGACAGGAATTCGTTTTCCTGTTCGCTCAGACCCGACATGCGCCACTCAACCTGCCTTTCGGCCGCGATATTGGGAAGGATCTCGTCCTGCATCACGCGTTCAATTTCGGCGGCCCGTGCCGGATCGTCTTCCGAAATATCGCCTGTTACCGAAACCACCCTCAGGCCGTTTTCACGCCGAACCGTCGAAAACCCGGACTTGCGCTCGACCGAAACGATATCAGCCAAAGGTACGTAGACCCCATCAGGAGAACGCATCAGAGTTCGTTCCAGAAAATCTGCTGTCAGTTCACCTTCGGGCAGTTCGACACGGATCTCGGCACTGCGCGGCCCGTCAGGGAAGGTTGCGGCCTCAATCCCGTTCAAACGGTTGCGCAAAGCCCGCCCCAGCGTTTCGATCCGAAAGCCCAGCGCCTGACCCTGCGCCGTCAGGTCAAGAAGAAACTCTTCCTTGTCATATGCCAAAGTGTCCTCAAGTGCCGAAACTTCAGGAAACTTCGACAGCGCAGTTTGCAGATCTTCAGATGCGGCTTTCAGGACATTTACGTCTGAGCCATAAAATTGCACATCGATTGCATCGCCGCCGGGGCCGGACCGCCAACCGCGGAAGCTGATCACTTCGACCTTGGGGTGACGCGGTACGAAATCCTGTAGCTCGCCCACAAACTCAAAACTCGAATATGGGCGCAGATCGGCGTCGATCAATTCAATCGAAATACCTCCCAGCACACTGCCGTCCTTGCCGTCAGCCGCAGCAAGCGCACGCCCGGCATTGCCACCAACTTCAGCCAGGACATAGTCAATTGGATTTCGGCCATGACGCTCTTCGTAGATCCGGCCCAGTTCGTTGGTTGCATCCTGTAGAATGCGCATCATCTCAAGTGTATCTGACCGGGTCGACCCTTCGCGCATAATAAACCCGCCGCTAACCGAACTGCGTTCAGGCGCGTTGAAGAACCGCCAGTTCACGTCGCCACGAATGAACAATGCGACCTGACTGGCCAGGATGGCGATCATCAGCGCGGCCACCACATAACGCGCCCAGATCACCCAGGCGATCAGCGGACGGAACAAGTGATCCCGAACCCAACGAAAGCCACGATTGACGACACGGTTCGGCAGATCGTACCAGTGTTCTTTGGCCGAATGCGCAATTGCATGCGCCATGTGATTGGGCAGGATCAGGAAGCACTCCACCAGCGATGCAACCAGTACTGCGATCACCGTGAAAGGGATATCGCGGATCAGCTCTCCGAAACGTCCTCCAACCAACGTCAGGCCGAAAAACGCAATCACCGTCGTTACCGTGGCGGCCAGAACCGGCATTGCCATTCGACGCGCGGCGCGCTCTGCGGCTTCCACTGGTGTCTCGCCCAATCGGCGGGAGCGAAAATCAGCGTGCTCCCCCACGACAATGGCATCATCTACAACGATCCCCAACGTAATGATCAGACCAAACAGTGAAACCATGTTCAGCGACAGACCGCCCAGATACATCAGCGCAATCGCCGCCGACATCGCCACCGGGATACCCGCAGCAACCCAAAACGCAATGCGCGCATTGAGAAATAGGAACAACAGGATGACAACAAGCCCCAGCCCCATCAGCCCGTTATCCACGAGGATGTTCAACCGGTCGGTAATTGCTTGCGCCCGGGTGCGGATCAGATCAATTCTCACACCTTCAGGCAGGCTGGCCTGCATCTCGCGGGCAACGTCCTCCACCGTGTGCTGAATACCTATCGCATCGCCCAGGTTCGACCGGTCCACTCTGATCGACATGGCGGGATTGTCGCCCACATAATAGCTGCGGTCGCGGGTGACGCCTTCTACCCAAATTCTGGCAATGTCACCAACCTTCAGTTTCGACCCATCTTCGTTCGTCCGCAGAGCGATGCCTTCGATCTGTTCTGGCGTGCGTTTCTCAGTTCCCGCCCGGACACGAGCACCCGCACCTTCGACATTGCCAGCGGGGTCCGTATTGACTTCGGCACCTATCGCTGCCGCGATTTCGGCCATCGTTATATCGTTTGCGATTAACTGAGCGGTGGTGACCTCGACAACGATGCGCGGTGCGGCAATACCCCGGATTGTCGTGCGGGTCACACCTGATGCGAATAAACGATTGATAAGCTCATCCGTCAGCTTAGCCAGCTGAGCAGTATCGGTCGGACCGGTAATCACCACATCCGTCACCCGATCACGCCACGCACCGCGTTGAATCTTGGGCTCCTCAGCGTCTTCCGGCAGATCTGTGACAGCGTCTACGGCGGTCCGGACTTCCTCAACAGCGCGGGACACATCCCAGTTGGGTTCGAATTCCAGCCTGATACGGGTCCAGCCCGGATGCGAGGAAGCCTCGGTACTGGTCACCCCTTCGACGGCCAGCAGCGCAGGTTCCAGCAACTGCACGATCCCGGCGTCCATGTCCTCGGGCCCGGCACCATCCCAGGTTACGGATACATCGACGCGTTCCAGAATGACGTCCGGAAAGAACTGTGCACGCATGTTCGGGATTGCCGCCGCGCCAAGAACCAGCATGACAAGCAACAGCAGGTTGGCAACTGTCCGATGCCGCGTGAAATAACTGAGAAGGCCACCCGCCGCGCCAGGTATCTCGCGCATCATGGCGTTTATCCCCCAGCCCTGGTTTCAATACTGCGCACCAAAGATGTCGGCACTCGAGCTTCGCGCAGCCGGGTTAGAACCTTCGTCTTTTCCTTCGGTGGCATCGCACTGTTCGCCTCGACTTGAGCTACAAGTTCGGCGCGTTTCTCGTCCGTCAGCTCGACCATTCCGGGGTCTGCACCCGCCTCAAGCCGCAGGGGCCGAACACGCACGCCCGACCCAAGCAGGGGGGTTCGTCCGACGACGACCTCACGCCCTTCCAACCCGTCGCCCCGCAGCAGAACTTCATCCCCCTGGCGGCGGATGAGCTGAACCGGCAGACTTTCCAATCGGTCATCAGGGCCAAGAACCAGAACTGTTCCGGATGCATCAAGGACCGAAGACGGCAGTCGGTAAACTCCGGCAAGGGGCTGTTCCTGAACTGAAACCGTAACGAAATCTCCAGGTTTAAACCCCGATGCCTCTTGCAGGCGGGCATAGATCAACCGCCCGGTCTGGCCTTCACCGGCAGACCCGCTATCGCGGCTAATCTGGCCAATTGCGGTCAGATCGGTCCCTGTGACTTCAAGAGATATGGTGACCGGCGCATTGATCAGACGATCGCCGCCATCCAGAAGCCGCACATATTGCGCGGTCGACACCCGAAACGCCACCTCTAAGTCGTTGGGATCAACCAGTTCAGCAAGCTTTTCATTTGCAGATACCAGCCGCCCTTCCACAAGCGTAACATCCGTTAAAGTGCCGCCAAAGCCCGCCCGGATTGTCATGTCGCCCAGATCGCGCTCCGCAGCTTCCAGTGCTATCATGGCTCGGGCAAACAGGGTTGATGCCTGATCCACACGGGATTCAGCCTGTGCCAGCGCAATACGCCGCGCCAGAACGGCCTGTTGCGATGATGCTGCGGCCAGTTCGGCCTCTTCCACGCTGGCGGCGGCCCCCACGCCCCGTGATTCCAGATCCCGTTGGCGTTGCAACGCCCTTTCCCGCAGTTCCGCCTGAGCCTCGGCCGATTTCAGCTCGTCCTGCGCCAGCAGCAACGAGCGTTCTGCATCTCGCTCTTCAAATTGGGCGTCCAAGAGATCGGACTTTGCCCGATCCAGCGCAGATTGCGCATCTGCCGGATCCAGTTCGACCAGCACTTCGCCAGCCTCAACAATTCCACCATCTTCAAAGTCTTCTGCCAGCGCGACAACGCGACCTCCAAGCGCCGCACGCAGCTCCAGCCTGCGGCGGCTTTGAACCTCTCCGAAAGCTTCAAGATATGGGGTGACGGTTTCCGCCTCGGCAGGCCGAACCGCAACAGCAAAGATCCTTTCTCGCGAGGGCGGTGTCGCGTTATCGTGCGTCAAAGCCTCCTGAACGGCCCCCACGATCATCTGCACGGCAACGAACAACAAAGCCAGCGCCAGAAACGCCAGAAAAATACCGACAAGACTATGCCGCAGAAATCGCATCGATCAGTTACCCCGGTTGCACCACGCTGCCGTCCACAACATGTAGCTGGATCAGGAAATATGCCAAGCCACAAGGCGGTTATACGGAACGGAACGTATGACCAGTCTACTTCCGTCGCAGATGTTCGTCCAATCTGGGCATTATTTCCACAAAATTGCACGGGCGATGGCGATAATCGAACTGTTTTTCTAATATACCGTCCCACGCATCCTTGCAGGCTCCCGGGCTGCCGGGCAAGGCGAACAGGTATGTCCCCCCGGCAACGCCCCCCGTCGCCCGCGACTGCACCGCCGAAGTTCCAATCTTCTCCATCGAGATGATCGTGAAGACGGTGCCAAAGGCTTCTATCTCTTTCTCATAGACATCGCGATGCGCCTCGACGGTGACATCGCGCCCGGTCAGGCCCGTTCCGCCGGTCGAAATCACAACGTCGATCTGTTCGTCCGCCACCCACGCGCGCAACTGATCTGCGATCTCTCTGCGCTCGTCCCGAATTATCCTCCGATCTGCGACGACATGGCCTGCCTTTTCGATCCGGTCCACCAATGTCTGACCCGAGCGGTCCTCTTCCATCGATCTGGTATCCGAGATTGTCAGAACGGCGATCTTAACCGGGATGAACTCCATTGTTTCGTCAATGCGCGACATGTGGTGTCAGGCCCTTTCCAGGATGGCAAGCCGGACCGCAAGGGCCGCAAAAATGCCCCCTGTAATCCAGCCCAAAATACGTGAGGCGCGCGGATTCGAGACCAGATGACGCCCCGCGCTTCCGGCGAAAACACCAACCAGCCCGTTCACCACGAACCCACCGGTGCCGATGATTGTGCCAAAGATCAAAAACTGCACCAGGACTGATCCCCGCGACGGGTCAACAAATTGAGGGATGAAGGCAAGAACGAACAGGATAACCTTGGGGTTCGTCAGATTGACAAGCATTCCGTCCCAAAAAGACAACCGGGCCGGTTTGACGGGTGCCTCGGCTGATACTGCGCCATTTCGAATGGCACACCAGGCCAGATACAACAGGTATGCAACACCAACCCAGCGAATGACATCGAACAGCGATGGCACGGCCGTAACCGCCGCGCCAAGGCCCAGCCCAGCCAGAAGGACCTGTATCATTCCACCCGCGGAAATCCCGGCACTTGCGGCAATTGCAGCACGCGGACCTGATCGCAAACCCTGACCGAAACAGAACATCATATCCGCCCCCGGTGTCAGGTTCAGCGCCAGCGCAGCGGGAATGAAGGCAAGCAGCGTTACCGTCTCGATCATACGGCGACCTCGAACCAGTTTACCTTGGGACCGAGATTGGCGATCCGGGTGCGGCCAATCGAGCCGCGATAACCCCAGCTGTCGTGAATATGGCCGCAAAACGTGAAACGGGGCTGTATCCTTTCGATCGCGTTCCGGACAGCGACCGAACCAACAGCCATACCTTGCGAGGTCACATCCCCATGACCCTTGGGCGGTGAGTGCGAAATCAGGATATCTGCTCCGCTGCAGCGCGCCAGCAGTTCGGCGGCCTCACCCTCGGTCAGATCACAGGACCAATCACCAAACGGTGTGGGTGGAACACCGTAGCCAAGCCCGAACAGGCGCAATCCATCCACCGTCATTCCCGTTCCATGCAGAACATGCACACCCTCGGGCACAGCTTTGCCCAGATCCTCTGCGCTTTCTGCATTCCCGGGTATCAGGACCAGGGGCGCTGAAACGCCCGAAAGCATCTGCATCGCTTCGTCCAGACCCAGACGCATGTTACAATAATCCCCGGCGCCAATAACCAGGTCGGCATCAGCGCTGGCCGCCACCAGATCAGCGGCGCGATTGCGCGCCATGTGAAGATCGGAAAACGCCAAGACCTTCATGACTCACCTCGCAGCCGGGCTTTCAACTCCAGCAGATCAGCCCAGGCCTGACGCTTCATTTGCGGCTGGCGCAGCAAATAAGCTGGATGAAACATCGGGATCACAGGCAGGTCCAGCGCCTGATCCCACTGGCCGCGCAATCGGGTAATCCCGCGCTTGCCCAGAACGGCCTGACAGCTGATATTACCCATCACCACCAGCACCTCGGGCCGGGCCAGCGCCACGTGACGTTCCAGGAACGGCTTCATCATCCCGATTTCTTCGGGCTTTGGGTCACGGTTCTGTGGGGGCCGCCATGGCAGCACGTTTGTGATATAGACGTTCTGCCTGCGATCCAGATCAATCGCGGCCAACATGCGATCCAGCAACTGGCCCGCGCGCCCGACAAAGGGTTTGCCCTCGCGGTCTTCATCGCGGCCCGGAGCCTCACCGATGATCATCACCCGCGCACCGGGCGTTCCATCAGCAAAAACCATCTGCCGCGCCCCGCGCTTCAGCTCGCAGTGATCAAAAGCTTCCATCGCATCGCGCAGCTGATCCAGTGACCCCGCCCCCTTGGCCGCTGCTTGCGCAACCGTTACCGGGTCAATCTGTCCGGGCTTTGACGGGGTGGTTGCCGCAACCTCTGCCTTTTTGGGCTTTGGTGACGTATCCGGCACCGAATATCGATCAACCGGAGCGTCCCCGATTGCCTCGGTCACGCCCAGTTCGACCTGCCATTCCAGCAGGGCCCGTGCAGAGTAATAGTCCAAGCCCGATTCCATATGGGTAATTTACCTGCCTGAGGGCTGATGGAAAGCGAATTGGGCTTGATCGGTCGCTCTGTCGCGTCGACCATCAGGGCACGATGCTCAGAACCTTGCGAATCCTCCTGATCGGGCTTGGACTGGTGCTTACCGGCAATCCGGTATTGGCGACGTTCCACAACGAACAGGGCCAGTGCCGTGCGGGCCAGTTCAAATGCGGCACCACCTGCTGTTCCGGCGGTCAAAGATGCAGCTTTGATGGGCACTGCATACCGCTGGGCGGCACCTATTGCGGTGGCGGGCGCAGTTGCGGTCCGTTTGAACGCTGCGTTGCCGGAGGAGCGAGCTGTGCACCCACAGGCGCGAACAAATGCACATCGCGTCTGGATTGCCCCGGTGACAGTTTTTGCAATGGGCGCGGCGAATGTGAACGGATCACACCAGATCCGGGTACAGCCCCCCCCACAATATGCGAGGATGGCCGCACTTGCGCGCGCGGCGCGTCCTGCTTGCCGGGTGGGGGTTGTTCCCGCCCGGGATGGTTCCTGTGCGAAGAAACAGGCTCGCAGTGCCGTCCGGGATTCAAATGCTCGACCCATCAGGGTTGCGTGCCGATCAAAGCCATCGACTGTGGATACGGCAAATGGTGCAAACCGGGTGAACAATGCCTGCCAGAAGGCGGCTGCGAAAAACTGCCAGAGGGTTCTGATCCCTAGGTTGCTTTGCCCCGCGTGGCTTTCTATAAGCGGCCCGATTGTCAGACAGGAGCCCGCCCATGCGTTTCGCCCATCGTCACCTTCTTGGCATCGAGCATCTGTCGCAATCCGATATTACCGAAATTCTCGACCTGGCCGAAACCTATGTCGACATGAACCGCCAGTCGACCAAACATTCGGACGTGCTGTCGGGGCTGACCCAGATCAACATGTTCTTTGAAAACTCAACCCGAACGCAGGCAAGCTTCGAACTGGCTGGCAAGCGTCTGGGCGCGGACGTGATGAACATGGCGATGCAGGCCAGTTCGATCAAAAAGGGCGAGACGTTGATCGACACTGCGCTGACCCTGAACGCGATGCATCCCGACCTTTTGGTGGTGCGTCACCCGCATTCAGGCGCGGTCGATCTGCTGGCGCAAAAGGTCAACTGTGCTGTTCTGAACGCAGGCGACGGGCGGCATGAACATCCGACACAAGCGCTACTGGACGCGCTGACGATCCGCCGCGCAAAAGGTCGCCTGCACCGTCTGAACATCGCCATTTGCGGCGATGTCGCGCACTCCCGTGTTGCACGCTCGAACCTGATCCTGCTGGGCAAGATGGAAAACCGCATTCGTCTGATCGGCCCGCCCACACTCGTGCCGTCGCAATTCGCCGAGTTCGGGGCCGAGGTATATGACGACATGAACGAAGGCCTCAAAGACGTCGATGTGGTCATGATGCTGCGCCTTCAGAAAGAACGAATGGATGGGGGCTTCATCCCGTCAGAACGCGAGTACTACCACCGGTACGGCCTGAATGCGGAAAAACTGGCGCTGGCCAAACCCGATGCCATTGTCATGCACCCCGGCCCAATGAACCGCGGGGTTGAGATCGACGGAACCCTGGCTGATGACATCAATCGATCCGTTATACAGGAGCAGGTGGAGATGGGGGTCGCTGTCCGGATGGCCGCCATGGACCTTCTGGCCCGCAACCTGCGCGAGGTTGCATGAACAATCTGAAGGTCGCCCCCCATGAACGCGGCGTCCTGCGCCTGTTCACGATGGACATGCGCCCAGAAGAGGCAAAGTTCCTGCGCGAACCGGGTGCCGCCGATCAGGTGCTTGGCGTCGACGGGCTGGACCCCGAGCAGATCGACATCTTTCCGGTGTCCGACCTCGAGGAACTTGGGCTTTACGGCTATCTGAACGAAGGGTGTGGCGTGTCCGAGGATCAGTTGGACCGTGCCGCGCTGGCGCAGATCGGCGGATGGGTCATGGTCCTGCGCAGCGCAGCGTTCAAAGACCAGACCATGACACTTGAACCCGATCCCCGGCTGCACCTGACGGGCCTTTTCACGGAAGAGGCAACCAATTGGACCGGCGGAACGATCGAAACCGAAAGCGCCAGACCTTTCTCGGCCCCGCAAACCGCGCCGGTTGACAACAAACCGCTCCGCATAGGCTCGGCTGTTATGGCATTGGTAGTACTTTTGATCACCGGAGGGATTCTATGGCTGATCCTGTAGTCTTTGCCCCGGACAAGGGCGCGTATATCCGCACCAATGCGTGGCTTGCGGCCGCTGCCATGGCCGGTGCAATGGCTGTGTTGTGGTTGACCGGCAACCCTTATGTCTGGACCGGAGCACCTGCTGGCCTCGCCGCTATCGGCATCCGCGCGTGGTATCTGGCATCGGAAGAACTGGCCGCAAACTGGAAGATGACCGACACTTTGTTGACCGGTCCCGGCGAGCGAAAAGTTGCGCTGAATCAGATCGAGGCGGTCAAAACCATGGGCAGTTTCGTGCAAGTCGTTACCAAGGGCGGAGACAAACACCTGATCAAGTATCAGGCCGATCCCGCCGCCACGAAGGCCGCCATCGAAAGGGCTGTTCCATGAATACCGTTCTTTTCACCAACGCACGCCTGATCGACCCCGAAGCGGGAGCAGAGTCAACTGGCTGGTTGCAGGTGAACGATGGCCGGATTACCGCCCGAGGCGAAGGAATTGCTCCGAGTACGGAGGGGCATATCGTAGATTGCAACGGCAAGTGCCTCGCCCCTGGCATCATCGATATTGGCGTCAAGGTCTGTGAACCCGGTGAACGTCATAAGGAAAGCTATCGGTCAGCAGGACTTGCTGCCGCGGCTGGCGGTGTCACGACGATTGTCACCCGACCAGATACTCTGCCAGCAGTCGACACACCGGAAACGCTGGAATTCGCGACACGCCGGGCGCAGGCCGATGCGCCGGTCAATGTTCTGCCGATGGCTGCCCTGACCAAAGGGCGCGAAGGGCGCGAGATGACCGAAATCGGGTTTTTGTTGGACGCGGGCGCGATCGCCTTCACCGATTGCGATCACGTCATCACCAATACAAAGGTGTTTTACCGCGCCCTGACCTATGCGAAGTCCTGTGGCGCGCTTGTGATAGCCCATCCGCAAGAGCCGGGGCTGAGCGCCGGGGCCGCGGCGACCAGCGGCAAGTTCGCCGCATTGCGCGGCCTACCCGCAGTGTCACCGATGGCAGAGCGGATGGGGCTGGACCGCGACATTGCCCTGTTGGAGATGACCGGCGCCGCCTATCACGCCGACCAGATCACCACGGCCCGGGCGCTGCCTGCACTGGAGCGCGCCAAGCGCAATGGGCTGGACATAACCGCAGGGACGTCGATCCACCACTTGACGTTGAACGAGCTTGACGTGGCCGACTATCGCACCTTCTTCAAGGTCAAGCCGCCGCTGCGATCAGAAGACGACAGGCAAGCGGTTATCGAAGCCGTTCGCACCGGGCTGATCGATATCATCAGCTCGATGCACACCCCTCAGGACGAAGAAAGCAAGCGCCTGCCGTTTGAAGAAGCGGCCTCGGGTGCGGTCGCACTGGAAACGCTTCTGCCTGCGGCCTTGCGCCTGTATCACGCGGGCCAGCTGGATCTGCCGACGCTGTTTCGGGCCATGGCCCTTAACCCGGCCAAGCGGCTTGGACTGGACAGCGGTCGCCTGTCGAAAGGCGCGCCAGCCGATCTGGTTCTGTTCGACCCGGATGTGCCTTTTGTGCTTGATCGGTTTGCACTAAAATCAAAATCTCAGAACACTCCATTTGACGGCCAGCGGATGCAAGGTAAGGTCATTTCGACCTATGTAGCAGGTAATGAAGTGTTCCGGAGACCCTGATGCCCCCAATCGACAACTCGACTAGCGAACTGCTCCAATGGGCGGTGGTTGGATACCTGATGGGCTCCATTCCCTTCGGCTTGTTGCTTGCCAAGATCATGGGGCTGGGAAATCTGCGCGAGATCGGGTCCGGCAATATCGGGGCGACAAATGTCCTGCGCACCGGCAACAAGGCCGCTGCGGCGCTGACCTTGCTGTTTGACGCAGGTAAAGGCGCGGCGGCCGTTCTGATTGCACGTGCCTATGCGGGTGAAGATGCGGCCCAAGTGGCTGCACTATTGGCGTTTTTGGGCCATTGCTTTCCGGTTTGGCTGAGCTTCAAGGGCGGCAAGGGCGTGGCGACCTTTCTGGGGCTTTGGCTGGCACTGGACTGGCGCGTCGGTGTTGCCTGCTGCCTCACTTGGCTGGTCGCGGCGGCAATCTGGCGAATATCTTCAGTTGGTGCACTGGCAGCTGCTGCGCTTTCCACAACCTGGGTGTTGTTGCTGACAAACGGGACTACATTTATCCTTGGGATAATTCTGACAATTCTTGTCTACTGGCGGCACAGCTCGAACGTTGCCCGGATCAAGGCCGGAACGGAACCCAGAATCGGAAAACCGTGACTGCGTCAGACGCGTTTCTGTCTGCCCTTTTTGCACTGCCGTTGGGCAGTTTCACCGGAACCTCCGGCGGTCGACGCTATGTTGTTGTGCGTCAACAAATGGCGCGTGGTAAATCCC
Source organism: Ruegeria sp. YKSF131 (assembly GCF_059612645.1). Lineage (NCBI taxonomy): Bacteria > Pseudomonadati > Pseudomonadota > Alphaproteobacteria > Rhodobacterales > Roseobacteraceae > Ruegeria > Ruegeria sp. YKSF131. The sequence continues at coordinate 17,124 of NZ_JBXWQZ010000019.1, forward strand.
ACAAGCTGGTTGCGCACGAGCTAGGCGGAACCGACTATATCAGCCTGAACCTGTATCAGACCCAGGGCAGCGGCGCGTTGCTTCGACCCTGTGAAATGCCCGCAAACAAAGTCATCGCATTTGTCCTGAACCTAACGCCGGATACCTGAGGCGGCTCCGCAAAAAAGAACAGTGGCTCTATCACCTGCGCACAATCACAATTCATTGTTTTGAACGTGATCAGCCCGCTTCCCAAATCGCTATCGTGACGGTCAATTACGGGCCACACAGGACAACAATCTGGGCCTTACGGCGGCAATTATTGCGGTGCTGAACGGGCTCATTTCACGAAAGGTGAAGCAATGAACAAGTTTAAATCTCTGATCAGTGGCGTGGCACTGTCTGTCACGTTGGCAACCTCCGCACTGGCGGCTGGCGTCGAAATCAACGCAAGCTCGACTGGTCTGGCCATGCAGGGCTATGATCCGGTGGCGTACTTCACCGCTGGCGAAGCGACCAAGGGCGATTACCGCATTACTGCATTGCACGATGATGCACTGTACCGGTTTTCGTCGGAAGAAAACAAAGTAGCCTTTGAAGCCAATCCTGATGCATATCTGCCCGCATATGGCGGCTATTGTGCCTTCGGCGCGGCCATGGGCTTTAAATTCGACGGCGACCCGAACCACTGGAAGATCGTTGACAACAAGCTGTATCTGAACCTGTCCAAAGACATTCAGGAGCGCTGGGAAGGCGACATCCCGGGTTTCATCGAAAGCGCGAGCGCAAACTGGGAAACGATTGCTGAAAAATCCCCGGCAGAGCTGCAATCGCAGTAAAACCTGATTATTTCAGGCACAGCGGCGGCGGGTTTTCCGCCGCCGTATGTTATTGAAGACCTCTTGCCCTTCCCATTCAGCGCATCAAGTGTCCCAATTCAATGGGCAATATCGTTTGGATACTGCGTTACAGGTCCAGAGTTACAGGTCCAGAATTGTGCTGCCAGTCGTTTGCCGCGCCTCAAGCGCACGATGCGCATCAGCAACCTGATCCAAGGCAAAACGCTGATCGACATGGACTTTGACCTCACCCCCCTCGACTTTGCCAAACAGGCGACGTGCCATTGCCTGACACACCGCATGATCCGCGATATGAGTAAACAACGTGGGCCGGGTGATCTTGAGCGAGCCTTTCTGGCCCAGAACCCCAAGGTTGAACGGTGGAACCGGGCCCGAGGCGTTGCCGAAGGAAATCATCATGCCCAGCGGTTTCAGGCAATTCAGTGATCCTTCGAACGTGTCCGCTCCGACCGAGTCCATCACCACGTCTACGCCCTGACCCTTTGTAATCTCAGCCACGCGTTCTGCGAAATTCTCGGACCTGTAATTGATGCAATGCGCGGCCCCGTTAAACCGCGCAAGGCTGCATTTCTCGTCACTCCCCGCCGTTCCGATCAAGGTGATGCCTTCGGATTTAGCCCATTGGCATGCGATCAGCCCGACCCCGCCAGCTGCCGCATGGAACAGGACCGTATCACCCCGTTTCAATGGTGTGGTCCGGTGAAATAGGTATTCAACCGTCAGACCTTTCAGCATCATCGCTGCACCGGCTTCGAATGTGATGCCATCCGGTAGCGGGCAAACCTGCGCAGCGGGCATCACGCGCGCCTCACAATAAGCACCGGGCGGGGCTGCGGCGTAAGCGGCCCGCTGCCCCGGCTGAAGGTGGGTCACCCCATCCCCAACCGCCTCAACGGTTCCCGCCGCTTCCATGCCTAAAGCATGGGGAAGATCAAGGGGATACAGGCCGGTGCGTTGATATACGTCGATGAAGTTCAACCCGCAGGCCTGATGCCGAATACGTATCTCACCCGGACCGGGGTCACCTACAGGCCTGTCTTCGATCCGCAAAACCTCAGGCCCACCAAATTCGTGAATCACAACCGTTTTCGCTGTTTTCTGCATCCTGACCTCCTCTTGCCTGCCATCAAGCTAACATGACTGTGACACAGGGCAATCCGTCCGATGCCGGAGTATTGATCCAGATTTCGAAAATTTATGTTATACTGAGGCATGGCGTTGCCGGTTGGGCCGGCCACGGGCAACTGAATGCCGGATCCGTTCCGCGGCGCAAGTCTCGCCAGGGAAGGGTGAAGAAATGGCTAAGACAATCGGAAACCCGATCAGCTGGGCGGCCCAGGCTCTGGGCGCCACAGGTGACCACGTTACAGAAAGCGTCTCGCAACTTGGCAGTGCAGATCCAACGCAAGTGCCAATGGTGCAGACCTTGACCCTGCAAGACCTACGCGCCTGCCTGAGGGCGGGGTATCAGGATTTTCTCGAAACCCGAGCGGATGTGGTGTTCATTGTCCTGGTATACCCGGTTGCCGGGCTTTTGATGTTCGGCTTTGCCCTGAATGCCAACCTGGTTCCGCTTCTGGCCCCTCTGGTCGCTGGCTTCGCGCTGATCGGGCCAGTTGCGGCCGTGGGCCTCTATGAGATCAGCCGCAAGCGTGAACAGGGCAGCGAGGTTCACTGGCTGGACGCATTTGGTGTGCTCCGCTCGCCGTCATTCGGAGCAATTCTGGTTTTGGGGTTTTACCTTGTGATGCTGCTGCTGCTTTGGCTGATGGTGGCACAAAGCATTCACACCTACACGATGGGCCCCGAGGTTCCAGCGTCGCTCAGCGCATTTGCCACGCAGGTGTTCACGACCTCCGCGGGCTGGACGATGGTCATTGTTGGAACAGCGGTTGGATTCGTTTTTGCGCTTTGCGCACTGGCGATCAGCGTCGTCAGTTTTCCCTTGCTGCTGGACCGTAAAGTAGGCCTGCCGGTTGCTGTTGTGACATCATTCAGGGTGCTGCGTCACAACCCCGGCGTCATTCTGACCTGGGGATTCATCGTAGCGGTGCTTTTGTTCCTGGGAGTTTTGCCACTGCTGTTGGGGCTTATCGTGGTGATGCCCGTTCTGGGTCATGCCACGTGGCATCTGTATCGCCGCGCCGTTGCGTGAACGCGCGGGACACGCCCGCGCATTCTAAATTCAACCCGCGATCTTCAGAACAATCTTGCCAATATGACCCGAGCTTTCCATGCGCGCATGGGCGGCGGCGGCTTCGGTCAGATCAAACTCGCTGTCCATCACGGGCGCAACTTTTCCGGCATCCAACAGAGGCCAGACAGCTTCGCGCAGGTCCTGCGCGATTTGCGCCTTGGCCAGATCACTTTGTGGGCGCAAGGTGCTGCCGGTCAGGGTCAGGCGCTTGACCATCATCAGGGCAAAGTTCAGCTCGACCACAGGCCCTTGCAGAAACGCGATTTGCACCAGCCGCCCATCTTCGGCCAGGGCCTTGACGTTGCGGGGGATGTAATCACCGCCGACCATATCAAGAATCAGGTTTGCCCCACCTTCGGCGCGCATGGCTGCTACGAAATCCTCGTCGCGATAGTTGATCGCTTTCTCCGCGCCCAGCTTGATGCAAGCCTCACATTTCTCATCCGACCCAGCCGTGGAGAAAACGCGCGCGCCAAAGGCATTGGCCAGTTGGATTGCCGTCGTACCAATACCGCTGGACCCACCGTGAACCAGAAAACGTTCACCTGCCCTCAACCCGCCACGCATGAACACGTTGGACCAGACTGTAAAGAAGGTCTCGGGAAGACACGCTGCCTCTTTCATTCCCATACCCGCGGGCACAGGCAAACAATGAGCCGCTGGGGTCGAAACGTATTCCGCATAGCCACCGCCGGGCAACAGTGCGCAGACCTGATCACCGACAGACAGTCCTTCGACCCCCGCACCGACCGAGACCACTTCGCCCGAAGCTTCAAGCCCCGGCAGGTCACTGGCGCCCGGCGGCGGATCGTAAGCGCCCGCGCGTTGCAAAGCGTCGGGGCGGTTCACCCCGGCATAGGCCACTTTCAATACAACCTGTCCGGCCCCCGGCTTAGGGATAGGACGTTCGGTCAGCTGCAAAACATTGGGACCACCCGGTTGAGTGATCTCAACAGCACGCATCATCTGGGTCATAGGCACCTCCTTTGCCCAATGCCTAACAGGCATCAGAGGCAAGGCCCAGCACCAAGACGCGTTACTTTCGGGGGTTCAACATGCCAGGCAGATCATCCCGCATCTTGGCCGGCGCCCTCACCTGACCCGCCAGCCAGTTCGGAACTGCAAGAAAGGGTTTCAACACCGGGTTGTCACGCACCTGAGCCTTGAGCTTTTCGAACTCCATGACATTTGCGATCCGGCGATCCAGAAACTCCCACGTGCGCTGATGGTCAGGGCTGTCATCACCCAGCCAGAACAGCAAGGTCGAGGAATAGACCCCCGACAAGGTTGCCCGTTTGGTATACCAGTTCACATCTTCCGACGTATCGCCCAGCGCGTCCCATATCAGGTCGCAGGTCTGCCATAAGGCCTTGGCTCCATCGGCCGCATATGCTGGCAGGGAAAACAGCGTCATGCCCCGGCGCACCAGTTCTTTGTCTTCAACAGCCTGCAACCGGAACCGGACCGCAGCGGCAATCTTATCGCGGAATTTTAGACCGCTCATGTCCTCGGACCTGAGGCGGTCCAGCATCACCTGATCGCCGCGCGCATGAAAGGCCAGTGCCAGATCAACCGCCCCGCGCGGGCAAATTGCACGTGCCAAACCGTCATCCAGACCACAATCGGAAACCGAGGCGCGAAAGCTGGTTTCCGACCAGCCGTCGAAAGGAACATGATTCAGCATCGCGTCCAAAAGCTGCCGTTTTGCATCTTCATATGTTGTGGTCATGACGGTTCTCCGGTTGTCAGGTCCAGTACTAGACAAGTTAGGGCGGCTTTGCTATACGGCCAACTCCTGCAATTTCCTTGCAACTCTATCTAGAAAGGTGGTGACAACCACATGCAGGTTAGTGTTCGCGACAATAACGTCGATCAGGCGCTTCGTGCCCTGAAGAAAAAGCTGCAGCGCGAAGGCGTGTTCCGTGAAATGAAGCTCAAGCAACATTTCGAGAAACCGTCCGAGAAGAAAGCGCGCGAGAAAGCTGAAGCGATTCGCCGTGCCCGTAAACTGGCGCGCAAGAAAGCCCAGCGCGAAGGTCTGCTCTGAGATCTTTGATTTCGTCCAGCTTTGGATGACACTATTTGACGACCCCCGAGGCATGGCCCGGGGGTTTGTCGTTTCCGGGCTCGGATACAATCCGCCGACTCGTGGTTCAGGTTGTGCGGCAAGCTGCCATTTCCGTACAGGCAGTGTTTTGCCCGGCGCTTTGCAGCGCAGCGAATCTCGTCTCGGTAGCATCGCGCCGCCAAAACTCGCCTAAATTGCGCCGCCCTCTATCACCCGCGACGTCCCCGCCTCTAAGTGAGCCCGTCCGCAAGGACACAAACACAAACGGAGGCAAATATGTCGACTGCAAGTACATACGAACGCGAGATGCTGGCGCTGATAAACCAGGAGCGCACATCCCGCGGTCTCAACCCGCTGCAACTTGAAACGCAGCTGAACGACTCGTCCGAAGATCACAGCACCTGGATGCTGAATACAGACACCTTCAGCCACACCGGTTCAGGCGGTTCCAGCGCAACCCAGCGGATGCAAAACGCGGGGTTCGATCTTGAAGGAAGCTGGCGCACCGGGGAAAACATCGCATGGCAGTCCGAACGCGGCGCGCCGGGTATCAGCGACGATGTCGCCCAGTTGCATCAAAACCTGATGAACAGTCCGGGTCACCGCGCCAATATCCTGAACCCGGATTTCAAGTATATCGGGATCGGGATCGAAACCGGTGACATGCAGGGCTTCGATGCGGTGATGGTTACGCAAAACTTTGCCGCAACCGACGCGGCTGTCATGCTGGACAACGGCAATACAAACGCGCCGCCCGTTCCCCCGACAACACCGGATGAAGTTGCAGAGCCCGAGGAACCGGAAACCGAAACCCCAGATACTGACGTAACCGAGACCGAAGAGCCTGGGACTGAGACCCCCGAAACCGAGGAGCCGACACCCGAGACACCGGACCCCGACGTCACAGAGACGGAAGAACCGGACCCCGAAACGCCTGATACCGACGTCACTGAGACCGAAGAACCAGAACCTGAAACCCCCGGTACCGAGGAACCAACACCCGAAACACCGGACACTGACGTAACCGAAACTGAAGAACCGGAACCTGAAGCGCCCGATACCGAAGTCGTCGATGGCGGTGAGCCGGAAGCCTTCTGCTTTGACATTCAGGCCTTCCTGGATGAAATCGCCAGCTTCCTTGAAAACCTGCAAGCGCAGTTTGACGAGTTTGATTGGGCCGACGACATGAATGGCGGCACTGATGTGGCAGATGTCGACGACGTCGATATCATGCCGACCCTAGATACCACCCCGGAGACCGAGATTGAGCCTGTCGACACCGAAACAGCCGAAGACGATGGCTGCGATGTCTTCATGATCAATATCTTCACCCATGACTGCATGATGGATGCAGCCTGATCACTTGAAATTGTGCGAGGTCGGCCCTGCCGACCTCGCATGCGTTGCTCAGTAAATCTTTGGAACGTAAAGCTCGTCTGGCAAAACCCGCCGCTCGTATTCAGGATTGTACCGACGGTCCGGCAAATTGACCTTTTCCTGTGGCACGTCTTCGTAGGGGATTCTGGTCAACAGATGCTCAATACAATTCAGACGTTCGCGTTTCTTGTCATTGCCCTCAACGATATACCACGGTGCTTCGGGTATGTTGGTTCGGAACAACATGTCTTCCTTGGCCTTCGTATACGCCTCCCAGCGAATACGGGATTCAAGATCCATCGGTGACAGTTTCCACTGTTTCATCGGGTCGTGAATACGCATGAGGAACCGCAGTTGCTGCTCTTCATCCGTGATCGAAAACCAGTATTTCAGCAGAATGATCCCTGACCGGACCAGCATCCGTTCAAATTCGGGAACGTCCTGAAAGAACTGTTCAACCTGGTCCTCGGACGCAAAGCCCATCACACGTTCAACCCCTGCCCGGTTGTACCACGAGCGGTCGAACAACACGATTTCACCGGCCGCAGGCAGATGCGGCACGTAGCGTTGAAAGTACCATTGGCTCTGCTCGCGGCGACTGGGCGCTGGCAGGGCAACCACACGGGCGACACGGGGGTTCAGACGCTGCGTGATCCGTTTGATCACGCCCCCCTTGCCCGCACTGTCACGGCCTTCAAACAGGATACAAACCTTGGCACCAGTGTGCTGCACCCAATCCTGCACCTTGATCAACTCGGCCTGCAATCGTAGCAGGTTTCGGAAATAGACCTTGCGATCCAGCATTTCGGGGTGCTGGTCCCGATAGATTTTGCGGACTTCCATGGACAGCATAGGCTCGCTGAACTCGATCTCGAAATCTTCGTCCAGCGTGTCTTCCAACTCGGCCTCAAGCCAGTTCTTGGTGCCCCCATCGTTTTCGTAAGCCAAGATCAGCTCCTTCTCAGTCATCGGGTTCGAACCATATCGGGCCTGTGTAACCGCCTGATGTCATCAGGTAAATTGAAGCCGATCCGTTGCAGCAGTCTCAATCGGAAATCAGCGTCTGGACGGGTATATGGTCTTTTACCCGAATGTGTACGTCTGGCCCAAAGGATACAAGCACAAGAATTGACACAAGGCATCAGTCGCGCGCTTTCTAGTTGCTTGCATTGCCTTGTTTTTGTGCGGCATGACTGGGTCCACAATTCAGACGAGAACGCCGTGACGTTATTCTTTTCGACATTGCCTGTCATCTGGCCCTGGCTGATCCTGATCACAGCGCAAGTCGCGGCGATGGTGCGTCGAACTGGCCTTGCGTTTGCCCTGCTGGTTCTGTTCGTCAGTGTTGCTTGGGTTGCCGGGCTGATGTCACCGACAGCAATCGTGGCGGTGGCGCTTGGTCTGATCGTGGCCTTCTTCCTCCCACGCCAGACAGGTCTGCTCGCTATCGCAGGGCATACGCTGTTGATCCTGTGGTGCCTGGCATTGGGGGCACATCTGTTCCCAGGGTTCAACAATTTGAAACTGCTGGATCAGGTGCAGGCAAGTGTTTTCAGCACAAGTTTCACACTGCACCTGAATCTGGACAAACCCATGGTCTTCTTTGCTGTTCTTCTGGCCAGGCCCGGAATGCTGAACAGCGCAATCCAGACCAGAATAAGACCTTTGCTAGCGGGTTTGCTGATTTTGCCTGGCCTGTTTCTGCTGGGTCTATCGCTGGGCGCGGTGCGCTTGGACCTCTCAACCCCTTATTGGTGGATGGTATTTTGCCTGTCCAACCTGTTTCTGACTTGTCTTACGGAAGAGGCGTTCTTTCGCGGCTACTTGCAGTCGGCCATTACCTCGCGCCTTGGAGTAACAGGCGGTCTGGTCTCCGCCAGCCTGCTGTTTGGATTGGCGCATATCGGCGGAGGACCCGCGCTTGTAGTATTCGCAGCCCTTCTCGGGCTGGGGTGCGGGTTGGGATATTATGCTACCGGTCGGCTCTGGGTGCCTGTTGCGATGCATTTCGGGTTTAACCTGACCCACCTGCTGCTGTTCACCTATCCCGGCTCATTATGACGGTCAGACCGGCAAGGCCGTGGTCTTGAACACGGTACGCAACGCAAATGAGCTTTGCATCTGCGCCACCCCCGGCAAGCGCGACAGGTATTGCCGGTGGATACGCGCGAAATCTTCTGTATTTTCCGCCACAACTTTCAGAATGTAATCTGCGGTACCTGCCATCAGATGACACTCCAGCACATCCGGTATTCGGGCCACCGCCTTTTCGAACACATCCAGAACCTCTTCGGCCTGACCTTGTAACGTGATTTCGACAAAAACGGTGGTTGGCACGTTCATTTTCCGCGCATCCAGCAGAGCCACGTAGTTGCGGATATAGCCGTCAACCTCCAACCGTTGAACGCGGCGGTGGCACGCAGACGGAGACAGGTTGACCTGTTCAGACAACTCGGAATTCGACATCCGGCCATTCTTCTGAAGTGCGGCCAGAATCTTTCGATCGGTCGTGTCCAGGCTCATTCCTGCAATTCCTTTGCGAGTTTTTCGAATAGTACGGGAAATTCTTCCAAAGAAAAGTCCATTAGCACGTTTTCTTTCACAGAAATTGCGCCACGAAATGCACATAATTTAAGCAGCTTATGAACGGAGAGCCCAATGAAAATCGGTTGCCCCAAGGAAATCAAACCTCAGGAATTCCGCGTCGGGATGACGCCCAATGCCGCTCAGGAAGCGGTTGCACGCGGACACCGAGTCCTGATCGAATCCGGTGCAGGCATCGGCGCAGGTTTCGACAATGACGCCTATGTTGCAGCAGGCGCGCAAATCGTTGACACCGCAGAAGAGGTGTTTGCCACCGCTGACATGATCGTCAAGGTCAAGGAACCTCAGGCGGTTGAACGCAAGATGCTGCGTGAAGGGCAGTTGCTGTTCACCTATCTGCACCTGGCTCCGGACCCTGATCAGACGCACGACCTGCTGGAGTCGGGCTGTACCGCAATCGCCTATGAGACCGTAACGGATGCTAACGGCGGTCTGCCGCTGCTGGCACCCATGTCCGAGGTCGCCGGTCGGCTGGCACCTCAGGTTGGATCCTGGACCTTGCAGAAGGCAAATGGTGGCCGTGGGGTTCTGATGGGCGGCGTTCCCGGCGTTGGCCCGGCCAAAGTAGTTGTGATTGGCGGCGGCGTCGTCGGGACACATGCGGCCAAGATTGCCGCCGGAATGGGGGCTGATGTCACCGTTCTGGATCGGTCACTGCCGCGTCTTCGCTATCTGGACGATGTCTTTGGCGGAACTTTCAAGAACCAGTATTCGACAGCGGGCGCCACCGCTGAACTGATCCAGGACGCTGATATGGTCATCGGTGCTGTTCTGATCCCCGGCGCTGCCGCACCGAAACTGGTGTCGCGTGCTCAACTGTCGACGATGAAACCCGGCGCAGTACTGGTGGATGTCGCCATCGACCAAGGCGGGTGCTTTGAAACGTCAAAAGCCACTACCCATGCCGACCCGATCTACAATGTCGATGGTATCATGCACTACTGTGTGGCCAACATGCCGGGCGCTGTTGCGCGCACCTCGACCATCGCACTGGGCAATGCCACGATGCCGTTCATGCTGTCGCTGGCCGACAAGGGATGGAAACAGGCATGTCAGGACGATCCGCACTTGCTGGAAGGTTTGAACGTTCATGCTGGCAAACTGACCTACTATGCCGTTGGCAAGGCCCTTGGCATCGACGTCGTTTCGCCAAATGTGGTGGTCAAATCGTAAGTACCTCCACTCCCGAAGTTGCCTGTTGATGGTAATTCTCAGGGTGGCGCGGTCGGTACCGAACCGACGACTTTCACAAAAAAGGGCACCGGGTTTCAGCGCGGTGCCCTTTTCGATACGCGGAAGGTATGAATGACTGCCCGATCAATGGGCGCCAGCAGTCACCCCTGTTTTTGAATTTCGACCGAATGCGGATACGGAATCGAAACACCTTTGGCGTCAAACGCCTCTTTCACCGCCTTCGTAAGCTCGAACTTGACGTCCCAGTAATCGGCTGCCGCACACCATAGCCGCGCAGTCAGATCGACTGAGCTGTCACCCAGATTCGTGACCCGCACCCAGGGTTCAGGGTCGCTGTGAATTCGCTGGTCGGCCTTGGCCACATCCAGAATGATCTGCATGGCGGTATCTGCGCTGTCCCCGTAATCAATTCCAAACACCAGATCGACACGTCGTGTGTCATGGGCTGAATAATTGGTGATGATCGACCCCCATGCCTGACCGTTTGGAACAATGATCTGCACATTGTCGGGGGTCACAAGCTCGGTCGTGAACAGGCTCAGGTCCATAACGGTTCCTGCCGTGCCACCGATATCCACATACTGTCCAAGCTTGTAGGGCCGGAAAACCACCAACATTACACCGGCCGCAAGATCACTCAACGTACCCTGAAGTGCCAACCCGACAGCCAGCGAGGCAGCACCCAGAATGGCGACGATACTGGTGGCTTCTATCCCGAAGATCCCTAGAACGGCGACCAGAACTATGGCCAGAATTGCCCACTTGATCACACTGGCGGCAAAATTCCCAAGTGTCGGGTCGATCTGTGGTGTTTTGTTGATCCGGCGGTGTACTACACCCGCGATCGTTCGGGCGGCGATCCAACCCAAAACAAGAACGATCAGAGCTTTCGCTGCATTCAAGGCAATGGGCAAGTATTGATTGGCCATACCAATCGCCTGCTCGGCCAAGTCGGCGGTTTGTTCCATCTCGAATTTCCTCGTGTTTTCTGTTCGTCAATTCTCATAAAACAGGCTCCGCGATTTGTGCGGAGCCCGATGTCGCGATGAAACGACAGGCCTACTTCTTCAAAGCGTCCCGGATTTCCATCAGGATGTCCAATTCGCTAGGACCTGTGGGGGCTTCTTCAGCCGCTTCTTCCTCTGCTTCGGCCGCGTCTTTGACCTTGTTCACCATTTTTACCAGCATGAAGACAACCCAGGCGATGATCAGGAAATTGATGATCGCCATTATGAAAGCACCATAGGCAAAGACGGATGCGCCTGCTTCACGTGCCGCTTCAAGGCTCGCACCTTCGGCCACATCGCCTGCCAGAACGGCGTAGTTGTTCGTAAAGTCGATACCCCCTGTGAACAATCCAATAAGCGGATTGATCAGGTCGCCCACCAACGAGGTAACAATTGCGGTAAATGCGGCACCGATAATGATACCGACCGCCATGTCCATGACATTGCCCTTGGCAATGAACGTCTTGAATTCTTCCAGCATAGCATCCCTCTTGCTTTTTTAAGACCACGCCTCTGTTCACGCATGAGCGCATAGGAATTGTGCGTTAAACGCATGAAGAAGGGTATGTTTTTTAGGGGAAAGCCACCCTACTTTTCCCCAAACGGCATTACTCAGGAGGTTTCATGTCTCAACTTACGCCTTTTTTTGTAACCGACAGATGGCCTGCGAAGGACCCCAGCGTCCTTCAACTTTACTCCTATCCAACGCCAAACGGCGTCAAAGCCTCGATCATGCTTGAGGAAACCGGCCTGCCCTATGAGGCGCATCTGGTGACACTGGCAGATGCGGATGTCAAAAGCTCTGAGTTCCTGTCGCTGAACCCGAACAACAAGATCCCGGCGATAATCGACCCCGACGGTCCGGATGGCGTGCCGCTGGCCCTGTTCGAAAGCGGTGCCATCCTTCTGTATCTGGCCGAGAAAACAGGTAAGTTCCTTGGCCAAAACGCGGCAGACAAGCACCGGATCACACAATGGCTGATGTTTCAAATGGGCGGCATCGGGCCAATGTTTGGCCAGCTAGGCTTTTTCTACAAATTCGCAGGCAGCGCGATAGAAGATCCGCGACCGCGCGAGCGTTACATCAACGAAGCCAAGCGCCTGCTGAACGTGGTGAATACGCAACTGGAAGGACAGGACTGGATCGCGGGCGAGTATTCCATCGCGGATATCGCTCTTGCTCCGTGGCTGAATGCACTGGATTTCTATGGTTCTAAGGATGTTGTTGACTGGGACGGTTATTCCAATGTCGTCGCTTATGTCGATCGTTTCTTCCAACGCCCAGCGGTTCAGCGCGGCAAAGCCATACCCGCACGAGACTGATAACAGTTAAAAGAAATGGGGCGCCAAACCGGCGCCACTTTTATCGATCAGCCGGGCAGAGCGCCTGTCAGCACGTAACGCAGAATTTCGACCACCTGAACGGGTTCTTCCGCCACAGCCAACGCGGCGGCATCAACCTCTTTCAGCGCGTGCTGGTGATCCGAGCCATGCAGAACGATGATCGACTTGCCCAATGCTGCAGCATAACCCGCGTCAAAGGCGGCGTTCCACTGCTTGTATTTGTCGCCAAACCTGACGACGACAACATCCGCATCTGCAATCCCCTTGCGGGTCCGGATCGCATTGACCATCGCTCCCTTGTGGTCGTGCCAATACTTGTTCGGCTCGGCCCCCAGAATGGCCACACCACAATCATCACTAGCCGCGTGATCGGTAACAGGGCTGTTGAAGGTCATGTCCAAGCCTTGCGCCCCATCGATGATCTGTTCACGCCAGTCAGTGTGGATTTCTCCGGAAAGATAAACGTTCAGGCCCATGGCAAACTCCGCTGTTGTTTCCGACCAATTTAAGGGTCCCACACCCAAAGCCCAACGCGGATTCCGGAAAAACCCCTACATTTTGCGAGCCACTAGGAATCGGCGAGCGTCACGTACGGGGAAACTGTCGCTCTCGATGATGCGGAACCCGGCGTGTTCAATGGCCGCATCAAGATCCGCCTCAGACAGGAATCGCACAAACGGAGCCTTACCAAAGAACTGCATGATCGGAAGCGCGAGACGAATAGCGTAATACTTCAGGCTCGCTCCGCTGGACGGTCGGCAAAATGTTTTCGAAATAAACAGTCCGCCGGGTCTAAGGACCGAATGTACTCGGCTCAATGTCAGATCCAGATCTTCGACCAGGTGCAAAAGATTGAATGCCAGCGCCGCATCAAAAGAACCCTCAGGCGGTCGATTTGCATCAGCCTCGGTAAAGGTGACGTTTTCGATGCTTTGCGAAGCGGCGTTTCGACGTCCAACGGCCAACATACCGGGGGAAACATCGGTTGCAGTGATAGATCCTACATATCCGGACAGCTTCAGAGCAGTCATGCCTGTGCCGCACCCTAGTTCCAGAACATCATTGGTTTTCTTCAGGTAAGACGCTGTCCGTTCCAGCGTATGCTCGTACGAAGCCATGTCTTTTATGGGCGAGCGGGCATATTTCTCGGCCACTCCATCCCAGAATTTCGCAGTGGTGGTCATTGAGGAGTCTCCTTTCGGCGAGAATTTATTCATGCGCAGACCGAATATAAATTGCCGAAATTTGCAGGTTTACTATACATTTTTGTATGAATGAGTTTGGCGATTTTGATTGGAACCACATCCGGGCCTTTCTGGCGACGGCTGAAACTGGGTCATTTTCCGCGGCGGCACGGCAGCTGCGGCAAACGCAGCCTACCCTGAGTCGCCAGATAGCAGCGCTTGAACAGGACTTGGGCGTGATGCTGTTTGAACGGGTTGGCAGAACCCTTGAGATCACTCAGGCCGGATTGGAGCTGCTGGATCATACTCGCAAAATGGGGGACGCCGCCAACCGCATCGCGCTGACGGCATCCGGACAGGCACAATCCATTGAAGGCCGGGTTCGCATCACCGCCAGTGACGTGATGTCGGCCTATGTCTTGCCCGACCTGCTGCGCGAAATCCGGGCGCAAGCCCCGCGCCTGCGGATTGACGTGATTGCCTCAAACGATATTCAGGATCTTATGCGGCGCGAGGCAGATATCGCGATCCGCCATGTCCGTCCTGATCAACCCGACCTAATCGCGAAGCTGGTACAGGAGGCGTCGGGGCATTTCTATGCAACCACAGAGTATCTCAACCGTGCGGGACGCCCAAAATCAAAGCAGGACCTTTCACGGCATGAGTTCATCAGCTTTGGCGACAACAATCAGATGATCGCCTATCTGAAGCCGCTTGGCATTCACCTGACCAACGAGAATTTCCGGCTTGGGTCTCAGAACGGAATAGTGGCTTGGGAATACGCCAAACAAGGCTTTGGCATCGCGCCCATGTCGCAGACCGTCGGCGATGCGACACCAGGTATGGAGCGTGTATGCCCCGGGATGGAGGCTATCACATTTCCGATCTGGCTGACCACGCATCGCGAGTTGCACACCAGCCGCCGCATCCGGCTGGTCTATGACTTACTGACCAAGTTCCTGTCCAAATAAAAAACGCGCCCGAAGGCGCGCTTTCCATTGGAGCCTCAGAGCTCTAACCGCGCAGAACTCCGCCCGTCGCCTTGGCGACCTTGGCAATGATCTTCGCGGCCACGGCTTCGATGTCTTTTTCCTTCAGCGTCGCCTCGGTCGGTTGCAGGCGCACGGTAATGGCAAGAGACTTTTTGCCTTCGCCAAGGCTGCCGCCGATGAATTCGTCAAAGACACGCACGCTCTCGACCAGCGCCTTGTCGGCACCCGCGGCTGCGTTCACCAACGTCAGCGCTTCGACATCGGCATCGACGACAAAGGCAAAATCACGCTCGACCGCCTGCAAGTCGCGTAGTTCCAGCGCAGCGCGGGTGGCACCGGATTTGCGGGGCAAAGGCACTTCGTCCGGCCAGATGGTGAACGCCATTGCCGGACCTTTTATGTCCATCGCCTGCAAAACGCGCGGATGCAGCTCTCCGAAGACACCCAGTACTTTTTTCGGACCCAGACAGATTTTGCCATGGCGACCCGGATGCCACCATGGATCGCCGTCGCGCAAAATCTGAACCTTTTCGGGCGCACCAATGGCGGCCAGTACAGCCTCGACATCAGCCTTGGCATCGAACACATCCACCGGACGCGCAGCACCGTGCACATCCTTGGGGCCCGAACGTCCAACCAGCAGGCCGGTGATCTGGGTTTTCTGATCGCCGGGCTCGCCATTGTGAAAGACCGGGCCGACCTCGAACAAGGCGACATCCGCGAAACCGCGCGCCTGATTGCGGGCCGCAGCCTGCAACAAGCCAGGCAGCAGATCCGGGCGCATATGGCTCATCTCGGACGAGATCGGGTTTTCCAGCATGGTCGTAGTATCGCCACCACCGAACAAAGCCGCCGAGGCCTGATCAATGAACGTATAACTGACGCATTCGTTGTAACCCAGCGCCGCGCAGGTACGGCGCGCCATGGACTGACGGCGTTGTGTCGGGGTCATTACCGGTTTCGGTATCCCCTCGGTCACGCGCGGCAGCGGCCTGCCTTGCAACTTTGTCAAGGAAGCAATCCGCGCGACTTCTTCCACCAGATCGGCCTCGCCCAGGATATCCGGGCGCCAGCTGGGGACATGGGCCATCTCACCTTCCAGACGAAAGCCCAGACGGGTCAGGGTCTGTCGCTGTTCGCTTTCGGGAATATCCATCCCGACCAGAGACTGCACCTTTTCCGCATTCAGCTTGTAGGCGCGTGCATAGTTCGGTGCTTTGCCCGCCTCTACCACGTTGGAGGCTTCTCCGCCGCAGATATCCAGAATCATCTGGGTCGCGTGTTCCAGCCCCTCGCGGGTGTATTCCGGGTCGACACCGCGCTCGAACCGATAGCGCGCGTCGGAATTGATCTTGAGCGCACGGCCCGTCAGAGCGATCTGAACATGATCCCAGAACGCGCTTTCAAGGAAGACGTTTACCGTTTCCTCGGTACATCCGGTTTCCTCACCGCCCATGATGCCCGCAATCGACTCCGGACCTTTGTCATCCGAAATCACCATCATTCCGGGTTGCAGCGTGTATTCTTTTTCATCCAGCGCGACCAGCGTCTCGCCGCCTTTGGCGCGGTGCACCCGCAGGTTGCCCTGAACCTTGTCGGCGTCGAACACGTGCAGCGGGCGATTGTGATCGTAGGTCATATAATTGGTGATATCCACCAGCGCCGAGATAGGACGCAGACCTATGGCCTTCAACATATCCTGCAGCCATTGCGGGCTGGGGCCATTCTTCACGCCACGGATCAGACGGCCAGTGAAATGTGGCGCGCCATCCAGCGTGTCTTCGTCGATCGTCACCTTGATCGGGCAATCGAAATCACCCGGAACATGCGTATAGTCACGCTGCTTCAACGTGCCAATTCCACGCGCGGCCAGATCGCGCGCAATCCCTTCAACCCCCAGCGCATCCGGGCGGTTCGGAGTGATCGCGATTTCGATCATCGGGTCGACTTTGGAAGGGTCGTTTTCTGCAAGCCAGTCCACAAATGTATCACCCACTTCGCCCGAGGGCAGTTCGATGATGCCGTCATGTTCATCCGACAGTTCCAGCTCACGCTCGGACGCCATCATGCCAAAGCTTTCGACACCGCGGATCTTGCCGACGCTGATGGTCAGGTCCAGGCCAGGGATGTACATGCCCGGTTTGCAGACCACGACCGTGATCCCTTCACGCGCATTGGGCGCACCGCAGATGATCTGTAGCTCACCCTCGTCTGTATCGACCTTGCAAACGCGCAGCTTGTCCGCATCAGGGTGTTTTTCCGCGTGCTTCACATAGCCCAGCGTAAAGCCTGCCAGCCGTTCGGCCGGGTTCACGATCTCTTCGACCTCAAGCCCGAGATCGGTCAGCGCCTCGGCGATTTCATCAACCGAAGCATCAGTGTCGAGGTGGTCTTTCAGCCAGGACAGAGTGAATTTCATTGCACGGGGCCTTTTTTGGCAAACATCCAGTCGGCACAGGCAATGGCAAAGAATGCGCCGGGGTGCAAGCTCTGCGCGTCACGGATAGGTGGGGGTGCGGCCTAAAAGCTCATCCAGCTGCCATCCGATCCAGCCATGGGGGATGAAATGCCCACCGGGATGCGTGTCCAGCGTCACCTGCCCCTGCGCGCAATCGGTCCATTCCACTCGTCTGAGCGTCAGGAACGGTTCCACACTCCAATCACCGCGCGGAGTCGCTGCACCGCAGCCATATTTCTCACGCCACAGCGCCACCGGGTATGTCATGTCGCCACCCGGACCAAACGGGAAATCCATTACCGTGTCATCTGTCCCATGGACATGCCGCGCCTCTCGCGGGGCTTGCGGGCAGGTCTCGGTCTGGCGGAGTGTTCCCGCCACACCCAGCAGTGCCGCGATATCATCGCCGGTTTCGCAGACAAAGCGCCACGCCATCGCACTGCCAAAGGAATAGCCTGATACATAGATGCGGGTCGGGTCTATCGGATAGCGCCTGGCGATATCCTCAAGCACCCGGTCGGCAAAAGGCACATCATCCGAGCTTGCGGACCAGAAATCCCAGCTTTTGCCCAAACCGTTCGGGGCCACCAGCAGCACACCCCGACGCTTCGTGGCCCCGGCAATCCGTTCGTGGTTCACGACCACGGCGCCCTGCCGGGACCAGCCATGGAAATGCAGCAGCACCGGCAGAGGTGTTTCACCATCCCAGCCATCAGGTTCAAGAACGTGATACGAGCGGTCACCGAGACCACAGGCAATATCGCCGTGGCATTCGGTTTTCCAGGGACCCATGGCAAAGGCAGGCGCGGTCATAAGCAGGAGAAGGCAGAGCAATCGACAGATCATGCGCCCGACCCTAACGGGGCATTCCGCCCTGTCACTTAACATATCGGTGTAGTCCGAACGTAGGCCGGGCTTCAGCCCGGCACCCACCCATCGCACATGGCGGGCTGAAGCCCGCCCTACATCAGGTCAAAACACCAAGCCGCGCTATGGCCAGACCGCGGGATGGCGATCCTTGGGTTGTGGTGGGCAGTTTATGCTGGCCAAATCCGCGCGCTGTTCGAGCGTTGTACTGTCGGGGACAAATCGCCAGCCCGTGCGGGCGGTCTGGCGATAGCGCGGCGGCCTGTCGGCCTTTGCTTCGCGCTCTAGAAACCTTCAACGCGTTTCCTTTACATAAGCCGACAGACGAGATCGATTTGCTGCACCGACAAGAAACGAAAATCCGACGTGTCGTTTGATATCTAGTTTGACTGCTTCAACAAACTTCTTCTCTGAAGTTTGATATGAAGAACCAAGATCAGACAAGATGTCTATATCAGTCTGCTCAGGATTCTCTTTGTTCAATACAGATCGCCGTTGAGCGTCCAACCTAATCAAAAAGGCTAGCATTGCTTTGGCTTCAAGCAGCACATCAGACGGAGCCCCGGCGATTTCCATCCCCAATAGGTCCCGTTGACACCTAGCAATGAACACCTCGTTTCGCTCATAGTCCATAAGGGTGCTGGCCCTCTGGTGAAACTCAGCACAAGACTCGACGTAGTTTGTATATGAACGCCTGAGTTCTTCTTGGAGCTTTGTGTTGCGATCAATGTTCTTCTGCCACCGATAAACAATCGTTGCGACGAAAATCGCTACTAGGCCAAGAAAAAACTGCCCTAATGTCACCTACTCAACCCACCATGCAGGTTCGGCATATCCAGCGCTGCAAACCCGTAGTGGCGCAGCCAGCGCAGGTCGCTGTCAAAGAACGCCCGCAAATCCGGAATACCGTATTTCAGCATCGCCAGACGGTCGATCCCAATCCCAAAGGCAAAGCCCTGATAGACGTCCGGGTCGATCCCACCAGCGGCGATCACCTTGGGGTGGACCATGCCGGAACCAAGGATTTCCATCCAGTCGTCGCCCTCGCCGATCTTCAGCTGGCCGTTATCCCACGAACAGCGGATATCAACCTCGGCCGATGGCTCGGTGAAGGGGAAATGCGAGGCGCGGAAGCGCAGTTCGACATCGTCGACCTCGAAGAACGCCTTAACGAACTCTTCCAAAACCCATTTCAGGTTTGCCATCGAGATGTCCTTGTCGATGGCCAGCCCTTCGACCTGATGGAACATCGGCGTGTGGGTCTGGTCGTAATCGGCGCGGTACACGCCGCCCGGACAGATGACGCGTATCGGTGCACCCTGCTTTTCCATCGACCGGATCTGTACCGGCGAGGTATGGGTGCGCAGCACGTGCGGCGGGCGGTTATCACCCTCGGCGCGGTGCATATAGAACGTGTCCATCTCGGCCCGTGCGGGGTGGTGACCGGGGATGTTCAGCGCGTCGAAATTGTACCAGTCGTCTTCAACACGCGGCCCTTCGGCCACCGAGAAGCCCAGTTCAGCAAAGATCGCGGTCAGTTCCTCGGTCGCCTGGCTGATCGGGTGGATTGACCCCTGACGGCGCGTGCGGGTCGGCAGGGTGACGTCCAGCCATTCGGTCCGCAGGCGCTCATCCAGTGCAACATCGGCCAGCGCGGCTTTTTTGGCGGACAGCGCCGAGTTAATCTCATCCTTCAGGGCATTCAGCGCCGGGCCTGCGACCTGACGTTCCTCGGGCGTCATCTTGCCCAGCTCGCGCATCTTCAACGCGACCTCGCCTTTTTTGCCAACAGCCGCGACGCGGATCGCCTCAAGCGCGTTTTCGTCGCCTGCCTCGGCGATTTGGCCCAGATACTTTGCCTTAAGATCGTCCATGACGGCCCTCTGAATTTGGTCGAGAACCTGCTATCGGCCCCGCCCCGCGAATGCAAGCGGGACGGTGCGCATCAATAGCTGTATTCGGGATAAATCCGGGTCAGGTCTCCATTCCAGTCGCCATTGTAGTGTTCCAGCAACTCATCTGCGGGAACCTTGCCGGTGTCGATGCTTTCCTTCAGCGCGTTCAGGAAATGCGTCTCATCCGGGACCAGCCCACCAGCACCAGGGCGCGCACGGGCTTTCAGGCCCGCCTCGGAAATTGCCACGACTTCACGCGCCAGATCATGCATGTTGACGTTGCCAACCTGCGCCTGAAGACCGTCTTTGGCCGCTGCAACACGCAGCCCCTCGCGCGTTTCAGCATCCCAGCCCTTGACCAGATCCCACGCCGCATTCAGCGCGGTTTGGTCATAGGTCAGCCCAACCCAGAAGGCCGGCAAGGCGCAAAGTCGTCGCCAAGGGCCACCATCCGCGCCGCGCATCTCCATGAACTTCTTGATCCGCGCCTCGGGAAAGGCCGTCGTCAGGTGATCGGCCCAATCCGACAGGGTCGGCGTTTCCCCCGGCAATGCAGGCAATTCACCCTTGAGGAAATCGCGAAACGACATGCCCAGCGCGTTGATGTACTGCCCGTCGCGGTAGACGAAATACATCGGCACATCGAGCGCGTATTGGACATAGCGTTCGAATCCAAAGCCATCCTCGAACACGAAGGGCAACATGCCCGTGCGCGCATCGTCCAGATGTCGCCAGATATGGCTGCGCCAGCTTTTCTGGCCGTTCACCTTGCCTTCGAAGAACGGAGAATTGGCAAACAGCGCCGTCGCCACCGGCTGCAACGCCAGCGCCACGCGCAGTTTCTGTACCATGTCGTCCTCGGACCCGAAGTCGATATTGACCTGAACGGTACACGTCCGCCGCATCATGGCGCGGCCCATGGTGCCGACTTTTTCCATATAATCGTTCATCAGCCGATACCGCCCCTTGGGCATCAGCGGCATCTGGTCATGCGTCCAGATCGGCGCCGCGCCCAGGCCGATGAATCCAACGCCGATCTCATCGGCGATATCCTTCACCTCGCGCAGGTGAGTGTTCACCTCATCGCAGGTTTCATGGATCGTCTCCAGAGGGGCGCCCGACAGCTCCAGCGCGCCACCCGGTTCAAGGCTGACATTTGCGCCGTCCTTTTCCAGACCGATCAGATGACCGGATTCACGGACCTCTCCCCAGCCGTGGCGATCCCGCAACCCCTCCAACACGGCGACAATGGATCGCTTTCCTTCAAAAGGCAGAGGTTTCAGCGTGTCCTTGCAATAGCCGAATTTCTCATGCTCGGTGCCGATGCGCCAATCTTGCTTGGGTTTGCAACCCGATTCCAGATATTCGGCCAGTTGTTCATGGCGTTCGATCGGACCGCCGCCGGACTGAGGGATGGACATGAACCGTGCTCCGATCCTGCTGTGTCTGTTTTGAAGGTCAAGTGGTGGTCGTAAATGGCGCCAGTGTCAATGCAACGGCAAATGCGCCGGACGCGACGGTGTGCGTTCCCAGATAACGACCGGATGCCGCGATTTGCCGTTGAGTTCCGACAGCATTTGCTCGGTTTTGAGGCCCGGCAGGTTTGAGAATACGTCGAACAACGCCTCGGCTCCTTCCGCATTCACAGGAATGTGAAGCGCAGGTTGGCCCGGCTGATCCAGAACCCAATGTGCGGGGTCGGAGGTCGGGTCAAGGGCCAGACGCTCAATTTCGCGGGACGCGACGATGCCGCCATCCAAGGGGCCCAGATAAGTGATCTGACCTTCATCAATCGTCACGACACCTTGCCCGCCCGCGCCTGTTCTGAAACGCGCGCGCTGTATGCCGATCACAGCCAAAGCCGCTGACACGACAATCAGAAACCAGCCTACCCAGGCCAACAGCCCACCCGGCCCGCTGATCCAGCTCAGACCAAGGATCAGGATAAAAGCCGCGACCAGAACCTCACGCCAACGCCAAAGCGCCAGTTTTGCTTCGGGTCGGATGAAACTCATGCCATCGCCTCAAACGAAAATGACACCGCATAGCGAACAAGCTTCAGGTTTGGCACGGCCTTTGCAGCCGATACTGTGCGTTTGTCGAAGTCGTGGGCGACAATGATGCCCCGGATTGACTCATCCTCACCTTCTTCCAAAAGATCGCCCATATAGCCCAAGATCTGAGCCACAACCTTTGGGTCCGTCCTTCCCGCTTTCAACTCAATAACTACTAAGCCGCCTTCTACATCTCGACACAAAATATCAATAAAACCAGAGACTACTGCGCGTTCGGCGCCATCATCAATGATTGACAGGCTTCCATCTAACAAAGAAATCTCTCGTCGCAGGGCAGACTGCATATCCCGCTCGAGCGCAAATCTCTGGCGCTCAGAGGTCAGAGCTTCTATTGGGGCGGCAGGATCGTTCGCGGGTGCCTCTTTGTTTTGCGAACTAGCTTCGCGCCGAAATCGAGCGTAACGCTGAACCGCGTTTTTGTAAGACTGAAGTCCATTTCGCAAATTGCCGTTTATTGGAATTCGAGAAGGGTTCTTTCGACCGCTGCGCTCGTCTGCGGTGGAATAATTCAAGCCTAAAACAACGTCCTGCAGCTTTCCAGCGTTAAAGGCATCATCTAATGAACCATAGTGCTCTTCCACTTTCTGCACACGATGAATCTGGGCGATACAGGTGTTTTCGGCATACCCTTCCGAAACAAGCCAATCATGATAATTTTTATCCATACCGATTCCTTAAGTCCAATCCCCCAATGCCTGCTGCCACATGGTCAACGCGGCCACCGCCGCTGTATCCGCCCGCAGAATACGCGGGCCAAGACTGACCACATGCGCATAGGGTAAAGCCGACAACCGTGCGCGCTCAGCGTTGGAAAACCCGCCTTCCGGGCCGATGAGAATCGCCCAGGGGCGCCCTTTTTCGTGCGCTGCCAGCCGCAGGGCCGAGCCGACCTCGGCTTCGTTGCAGAACATCAACTGCCGACCTTCAGGCCAGGTCTTCAGCACGCGGTCCAGCCGCTGAAGGTCTGCCACCTCGGGCACGTAGGTTCCTCTGCATTGTTCAGCGGCTTCGATTGCATGAGCCTGAAGCCGGTCTTGCCGGATACGGTCTGCGTTGGTGAATTCGGTCTGAACTGGCAGGATGCGTGCCGCGCCCATTTCAGCTGCTTTTTCAACAATGAAATCGGTGCGCGCCTTTTTGATTGGCGCAAACAGGAACCACAGATCGGGGGGCAGCTGCAAAGGTTTGGTCTGCCTGATACAGGTCAGAGCGCCGCCACGCTTTCCGGACTCGGCGACCTCGGCCAGCCACTCGCCATCCTTACCGTTAAACAGCGCCACTGCTCCGCCAACCGGCAGTCGCATGACGCCAAACAGATAGTGCGCCTGATCGCGCGTCAAAGGAACCGATTGCCCCTGACCCAAGGGCTGCTCTACATACAGTCTGATTTTCGCACTCATGAGACCTACATATGCAAGGCAATGCCCCAACACCAGATGGTCAAGTCGCCGATGCCGTCACCGGCAACTGGGTCGACACCCATGCCCCAGCCTTTGCCCGACCGTATCTGCGGCTGAGCCGCGCGGACCGGCCCATCGGCACATGGCTGTTGCTGCTTCCATGTTGGTGGGGGCTGGCGCTGGCCATCCTGCATGACGGCCAACCGCGTTGGGAAGATCTGTGGATTGCCCTAGGCTGCGCATTCGGAGCCTTTTTGATGCGAGGTGCCGGTTGCACGTGGAATGACATTACAGACCGGGAATTCGACGCACAGGTTGAACGCACACGATCACGCCCGATACCGTCGGGGCAAGTCAGTGTCCGGCAAGCTGCGGCCTGGATGATCCTGCAAAGTCTTCTGGCGCTTGGCATTCTGCTCAGCTTCAATCAGGCGGCCATTGCCATGGGTGTGTTATCTTTGCTGCCGGTGACCGTTTATCCGTTTGCCAAGCGGTTTACCTGGTGGCCTCAGGTTTTTCTGGGTCTGGCCTTCAACTGGGGCGCATTGCTGGCCTGGACGGCGCATAGCGGGTCGCTCGGCTGGCCTGCTGTCACACTGTACCTGTCCGGCATCGCGTGGACCCTGTTCTATGACACGATCTATGCACATCAGGATACCGAGGATGATGAACTGGTCGGCATCAAATCCACCGCGCGCCTGTTCGGCACCGACACGGCGAAATGGCTGAAGTATTTTCTGGTCGCAACAGTATCGCTGATGGGGCTGGCCATTATTGATGCCGGGGTGCCTGACGCGTCGATTCTGGCGTTGGGGATCGCGCTTTGCGGTCCCTGGGCCATGGGCTGGCACATGATGTGGCAATTGCGCGGGCTAGATACCGAAGACAACGCCAAACTACTGCTGCTGTTTCGGGCCAACCGCGATACCGGCTTTATTCCGCTGATCTTCCTCTGCGTCGCCTTGCTGCTCTGATTGCACCCGCTGTACGGGGCCTGTAAAGATCGGCGCAAACGCCTGAGGAGTGCCAAACCCAAACATGCGTCTGCCGTATTTTATCGCTGTTTCCCTGATCTTTCTCGTATCAGCAGGCCTGTCGCTTCTGGCAGCCAGCTATGCCGTTACCGAGATCGAAGAATCATCAGAACTGGCTGTACGGCGCTCGCTGGACCTAAAAGGACATGATTGGGCCGAGGTCGAGGCCGATGGTTTGCGGGTGGTCCTGACCGGTACAGCGCCAGATGAGGCGACCCGCTTTAACGCTCTGACCGCCGCGGGAACCGAAGTTGATACATCTCGCGTAATCGACGAAATGGAGGTTATCGCAACTTCTGCCCTCGCAGCACCGCGCTTTTCGGTAGAAATCCTGCGCAATGACAGTGGAATCTCGGTGATTGGTCTGATCCCGGCCAGTGAGAACAGGGACAAGCTGATCCAACGGCTGGGCAATCTGGACAGATCCGTTGCCGTGTCGGACCTGATGGAAACAGCGGATTATCCAAAGCCCAAAGGATGGGATGCCGCAATTTCTTACGCGTTAGAGGCCCTAACCCACCTGCCCCGCGCCAAAATTTCCGCCAACCCGGATTTGGTCAGGATCACGGCAATTGCCAACAGTCAGCAAGAAAAACAAAAACTGGAACGCGACCTGACCCGTACGGCACCGCCCAGCCTGCGGGTTGGGCTGGCAATTTCAGCACCTCGCCCGGTCGTCACGCCTTTTACTTTGCGTTACCTGATCGACGAAGGAGGTGGGCATTTTGACGCCTGTTCCGCCCAGGATGAGAAGGCACGTGACCGTATCGTGGCCGCCGCGAAAAACGCGGGGTTGACGGGGTCTTATTCCTGCACCGTCGCCTTGGGCGAACCATCGCCACGCTGGCCAGAAGCAGCCGAGAAAAGCATTCAGGCGCTGTTCAGGATCGGCCAGGGTTCGGTCACCATTTCCGACGCAGACATTACCCTGATTGCTGCCGAGGGCACCGATCCTACGGTGTTCGACCGGGTTGTGGGCGAGCTTGAAACCGAGCTGCCTGCGGTTTTCGCACTGCACGCCGTTTTGCCAGAGCCAGAAACAACGAACGCAAACGGCCCGGTCGAGTTCTCGGCCACCCGCAGCCCTGAAGGGCTGGTGCAATTGCGCGGACGGCTGGGTGATGAAACTCTGCGCGACATGGTCGACAGCTACGCGCGCGCGGCCTTTGGGTCCGATCAGGTGTATACTGCCACCCGCATCGTTTCGGATCTTCCGGCGGACTGGCCAGTACGTGTACTGGCCGGTCTGGAGGCTTTGGGTCAGCTCCACAACGGCGTATTGACCGTAACACCCGATACGGTCGAACTGATCGGCCTCAGCCACGAAGAAGACGCCAAGGCCCGTATCGCAGGTCAACTGTCCGACAAGCTGGGCGAGGGGCAGGAATACACCCTGACCATCACCTATCAGCCCCCACCGGAACCCGAGGACGCCCTGCCCGACCCGGAAGTCTGCGAGGCCCAGATCGCCGAAATTCAGGCCACCGGTAAGATCGCCTTTGAGCCCGGATCGGCCACGATTGCATCAGACTCGCGCGATGTGGTGAACCAGATTGCGGATATCCTGCGCGACTGCGGTCCAATCCGTATGGAGATTCAGGGCCACACTGACAGTCAGGGCCGGGAAGAGATGAACCAACAACTCAGCCAGGCGCGGGCACAATCCATTCTGAACGAATTGCGCGGGCGGCGCATTCCTACCAGCAGCTACACCGCTGTGGGATATGGGGAAACGCAACCCATCGCTGACAACGACACAGAAGAGGGCCGGGAAGAAAACCGCCGGATCGAGTTCCGTCTGATCCGCCCTGAGCCTGTTGCAAGTACCAAAACAGGGCTTGAAGCGCTTGAGACCGAGGCTGCGACATCCGCAGAGGACCAAACCGACACGACCGCACCTGATGCGGATGCAGGGGACCAGTAAGTTGAACAGAACAGAATTCGTCATTGTCACTGCCATTATCCTGTTCGCGGCCTTCTGCATGGGCTGGTTTGCCAACTGGCTGGCGCACCGCCTGTCCCGCGTAAGTCAAAGCGATGTCGCTGATCTGGACCGGATGAGTCAGGAGTTGCACGAGGCCGAGGAAACCCGCGATCAGGCCATCACCTATTTGCAGCAACGTGAGGCCGAATTGACGAACCAGCTAACCCAGACAGAGGCCGAGCTGGCAGCCGCAATGGATGGCCTGCGGGCCGCGCGTCAGGAGGCCGAAGAACTGCGCGGACGGATCAACAACGCGGATTAAGCGCACGACCTTGCGCCGTCGCCGAAGTTTGCAAGAATAAACGGTCGCTAAGTACTACCACCGGGTCAGCGCGTCTTCGTCTTCGTCTTTGGCTGCGACCCATTCCGCACCAGAGTGGGTGATTTCCTTCTTCCAGAAGGGTGCGCGAGACTTCAGATAATCCATCAAGTATTCCGCTGCCTCAAACGCATCTTTACGATGCGGCGCAGCGGTGGCCACCATCATGATCCTGTCCCCCGGGGCCAGTCGGCCATGACGGTGAATCACCAGGACGTCACCCAATGACCACCGCTCCTTGGCTTCCCGGGCAATCTTGGTCAGGGCCCGTTCCGTCATACCCGGATAGTATTCAATCTCCATCACGTCCAGATCACCGCTTGCCAAGTCGCGCACAACGCCAGTGAAGGTGACAATGGCTCCGTTGGCATCATCCCCGGCGGCAAAAGCATTGGCCTCGGCCCCCAGATCGAATGCTTCCTGCTGAACAGCGATCCGCATGGGTCAGCCGCCTGTCATTGGTGGAAAAAATGCCACTTCCCGAACGCCCGACAGCGAGGCGTCGAAATCCGACAACTCCTGATCCAGTGCAACGCGCAGGGCGGACAAATCGGCAAATGCCGCGGCATAGCGATCTTCCCGCGCGCTCAACTCGGCCACCAGGTCATTGACTGTGACTGCCTGCGTCTCGACCTTTTCCTTTGGCAAGCCGATACGCTCGCGAACCCATGCAAAATACAGCACATCCATCCCTTAGATCTCCTTCAGATGTGGCATGGCTTTACGTAGGTAATCATAGCCGGTGATCAATGTCAGCGTCGCCGCAATCCACAGCAACCACAGCCCGATCTGGCCCGCCCAAAACATGCCATGGATGTTCCAGCGCAGGTGGTTCACATCTTCAACCTGGCCCGCGATGACCTGTTCTACCAGCGCAGCGTCCATGCCGAAACTCGCCATCACGGCATAGTGTTCAAAGATACCCTGCGAGAACAGCACGGCAATGGCGATCATCTGCGCTGTTGTTTTCCACTTAGCCAGCTTTGTAACCTTCAGCGTCCCCGCAACATCGCCCAGATATTCGCGCAGGCCCGAGACAAAAACCTCGCGGAACAAGATTACGGTGGCGGGTAGCACGAGCCATGGCGTCCAGTGTTCGGTCGAATAGCCAACCAGAATCATCAGCGCGATCACCACCATTGCCTTGTCGGCAATAGGGTCCAGCATCGCACCCATCTTGGTTTCCTGTTTCCACGCACGGGCCAGATAGCCATCAAACCAATCGGTGATCGCCGCCGACAGGAACAGGATCAAAGCGAACCAGTCCGCATAGGGCCGCGTGAAGTACAAAAACATAACGGCCAGACCGGGCGCAGCCAGCAGGCGTAGAACCGTCAGGATATTGGGCAAATTCCACTTCATGGCTTGGACCCTATATCGCCGGTTCAAGACAGAAAAGACAAACTGGTAAAAAACTACATCACTCACAACAGCTTGGTCAAAGCGCCGCAGGTCCGACGCTTTGGACCTTGTGCACTTGGCGTTTCACGTCTTTGCGGTCAGATTGCCCGTCAACTGCAAAGCGGAACGTACAGGATGACAGCGCATATTCAAACCGACGCCCGGTCGAACATGGTCGGCAGCCTGTGGATGGTGGCCGCAATGGCGGGCTTTGCGCTGGAGGATGCGTTGCTGAAAGCAGCTTCGACCGCGCTTCCGATCTGGCAGGTAATGGTGCTGTTCGGGACGGGCGGGTCCGTTATCTTTGCCGCGCTGGCGTCAGCTCGTGGAAAACGCCTGATGCACCCAGACGTTCTTTCCCGCCCGATGAAAGTTCGGGTGCTGTTCGAAGTCTTTGGTCGGCTGTTCTATGTGCTCGCCATCGCATTGACGCCCTTGTCCTCGGCCACGGTGATCCTGCAAGCGACGCCGTTAGTTGTGGTCGCAGGCGCGGCGTTGTTCTTTGGTGAAACGGTTGGTTGGCGGCGATGGAGCGCAATTTTTGTCGGTATGATCGGCGTCGTCATTATTCTGCAACCCACTGGAAACAGTTTTTCGCTGCTGTCGATACTGGCCGTGCTGGGTATGTTAGGGTTCGCAGGGCGCGATCTGGCCAGCCGCGCGGCCCCTGCCACGCTTGGAACCGAAGTTCTAGGGTTTTATGGTTTCCTCAGCATTATCTTCGCGGGCGTTGCCTATCAAGTGTGGGAAGGCCTGCCCATGACACCGGTTGGCCTGCACACCAGCCTGCATCTGACGGGCGCGGTTCTGATGGGCGTCATGGCCTATGCCTCGCTCATGAACGCGATGCGCACGGGAGAAGTGTCTGCCGTAACCCCGTTCCGCTATACCCGACTGCTGTTCGGTATTGGGTTGGGTATCGCCCTGTTCGGCGAAAGCCTGAACCGTACCATGTGGGTCGGCAGCGCGCTTATTGTAGCCTCGGGCCTCTATATCCTGTGGCGGGGGCGACAGGTCTAACCCTTGTCGTGGAAGAAATCATAGACTTTCTGAGCCAACCCGGCCGAGATCCCCTCGACCGCTTTCAGGTCCGCCAGATTGGCCCGGCTTACCGCTTTGGCGCTGCCGAAGTGAGTCAGCAAGGCGCGCTTGCGTGCTGCCCCGACACCTGGGATTTCATCCAGCGGAGTGGCACCAACGGCCTTGGCGCGTTTCGCACGGTGGGTGCCAATGGCAAAACGGTGCGCCTCGTCCCTTAGCCGTTGAATAAAGTACAAGACGGGATCGTTGCGTTTCAGCGCAAAGGGGCGCTGACCGATCCGGTGAAACTCTTCCTTGCCGTGGTCACGGTCGACCCCTTTGGCAACACCGACCATCGGAATGTCTTCGACCCCGTGAGCCTGCATGATCTCGTGCACAGCGCTGACCTGCCCGGCACCGCCATCGATCAGCAGCAGGTCGGGCCAATGCCCCTTATCCCGATCCGGGTCTTCTTTTTGCAGGCGGGTGAAGCGACGGTTCAGAACCTCTTTCATCATGCCGAAATCGTCACCCGGGGTCAGGTCATCGCCACGAATGTTGAACTTGCGATAGGCGTTCTTCATGAACCCGTCGGGCCCTGCCACGATCATGCCGCCAACAGCGTTGGTACCCTGAATGTGAGAGTTGTCGTAGACCTCGATCCGACCGGGCGGGCCGTCCAGATCAAATGCTTCGGCCACACCGCGCAACAACTTGGCCTGTGTCGCGCTTTCCGACATGCGCCGGGCCAGAGACTCTCGCGCATTGCGCAATGCACCTGCAACCAGTTCCTGTTTTTCCCCGCGCTGCGGCACGAGAAGCTCGATCTTACGACCGGCTTTTTCCGTCAAAGCTTCCTGCATCAGATCGGCGTTTTCGATCCCGTCCGACAAAATCAACTGCCGTGGTGGTTCCTTGTTGTCGTAGAACTGGCCAAGGAAAGCTTCCATCACCTCGGCCGGAGATACATCTGGTCCTACACGCGGGTAAAAATCCTTGTTGCCCCAGTTCTGGTTGGCACGGATGAAGAATACCTGAACACAGGCTTGCCCGCTGTCCATATAAAGGCCGATCACATCTGCTTCGGTCACACCACGAGGGTTGATGCCTTGTGCGGTCTGTACCTGCGTCAGCGCCCGGATACGGTCGCGCAGACCGGCGGCGCGTTCGAACTCCATGGCCTCGGACGCAGCCATCATCTGTTCGGCCAGTTCCTCCTGAACCTTGGTCGAGCGCCCCGACAGGAAACGTTCTGCATCCTTCACGCTTTCACTGTAATCCTGTTCCGAAATCAAACCGACACAGGGCCCCGAGCACCGTTTGATCTGATAAAGCAGACAGGGCCGCGTGCGGCTGTCGAACATGGAATCCGAACAGTTGCGCAGCAGGAATGCCTTTTGCAGCTGGTTCAATGTGCGGTTTACAGCACCCGCGCTGGCAAATGGTCCGAAATAGGCGCCCTTCTCCTTCTTGGCCCCACGGTGTTTCTTGATCTGCGGAAACTCATGATCCTTGGCGACCAGGATATTCGGAAAGCTTTTGTCGTCCCGCAGCAGCACATTGTATTTCGGTTTAAGCTGCTTGATCAGGTTCTGCTCCAGCAGCAGCGCCTCGGTTTCAGTTCTTGTGGTCAGAAACATCATCGAAGCGGTCGAAGCGATCATCTTCTCGATCCGGCCCGAATGACCCGGCCTTGTATAGTTCGACACCCGCGCCTTCAGGTTTCGCGCCTTACCCACGTATAAAACCCGACTGTCGGCATCCAGCATCCGGTACACCCCGGGTGAGCTGTCCAGCGTCTTTGCGTAGCGCTGAATGCAGGCATAACCGGTCAGGGACGATTCACTGTGGGTAGTCATGGGATTCCGATATGATTCTCTTTTACTGGCTGCAATCTTGCGGGCCTCAGATCAAGAGAAAACAAATCCACGATTCCTGTGGATAAGTGTGAAGATAAGTTTTCACAGCCATAGAATTTCCCTTGTTTCATTACCACTTCATTAACATGCACAAAAAATAGGCACATTTTCAAGATATTGATTTTTAACAATATTTTTTCACACATTTAGCAAGTGTATGAAAAAAAAGACATTTTTGTAACACGCGGGTAACACAAACGTGCGCGGTGCAAAACTTGCAGCGATATTGCTTATTCAACTCCCAGAACATCCGGCGTTTTCCACCCAAGGTGCTGACCGCCATCCACGCAAATAAGTTGTCCCGTTACCGCGTGCGCATCCAGAAAATACCCCATGGCGGCGGTGATATCCGATGGATTTGACCCGCGTTCCAGAACCGTATTCGATCTTTGCGCCTGGAAATGCTCGGCGCTTTGACGATGCCCCTGTACCGTCGGTCCGGGCCCAATGGCATTGACTCGGATTGCCGGGGACAGCGCCTGTGCCGAGGTACGGGTCAGCGTCCATAACCCCATTTTGGCGATGGTGTAAGACATGAACTCGGGTGTCAGCTTGCGTACGCGCATGTCCACCATGTTGATGATCAGACCGGTCGCAAGGGGTTCACCGTTTTCGTCTGTATCTGGGACCAGCCCCTGCCCGGCCATGGCTTGGGTCAAAACGAACGGTGCGCGCAGATTGCTGTCGAGATGGCGGTCCCAGCTTTGGCGGGTCGCTGTGTGAACGCTGTCATATTCAAAGATCGATGCGTTGTTTACCAGACAGGTGATCGGCCCACCCAGAGCCTCGGCTGCTTTGGGCAGCAGGTCCTGCACCTGTGCCTCGTCCAGCAGATCGGCCTGCAATGCCACCGACCGTCGATCCAATGCCTGTACCTCCGCCACGGTCTCGTGCGCGGGGCGTTCTGAGGACGCATAATGAACGGCGACATCATATCCACGACCCGCCAGATAAAGCGCCATGGCCCGACCCAGACGAATACCGGCACCGGTCACTAAAGCTCGGGTCATGCTTCACCTCGTTTCGTCAGATCACACCAGTAATACAGTGACATAAAGCGCATAAAGGAGGGTCAGCACCAGACCCCAAACGCGAGAGATATCCTGCTTGAAGACAACAAAGGGAACCAGAAGCAGTGATGCGCCCAACATGACCCAAAGGTCAAAATGCAGGAAACCGGGATCGACCGGGATACGCCCGAACCAGGTTGCGATCCCGATAATGGCCAGAAGATTGAACATGTTTGAGCCAATCACGTTGCCTAGGGCCACATCAGCCTGCCGGCGCAAAGCGGCCATGACAGTCGTTGCCAATTCGGGCAATGACGTTCCGACCGCAATCAAGGTCAGACCGATAACCGTTTCACTGACACCATAGTTCCGGGCGATGACCGTCGCATTTTCCACCAGCAGGTGCGCCCCCATCGGAAGACCCACAAGCCCGAGGATCAGGTAAACTGATACCTTCCAGTAAGGCATGTCAGGATCGGCTTCTTCCAGGCCGTCTAGATCGTCATCATCCGCACAGGCTTCGCCACAGGCCTTGCGGTGCGCCTTTGCTTCACGAAAGGCATTCGTCAGAACCAGGCCCAAAGCCGCCAGCAGGATCAGGCCGCTGACGACGGTGAATGTTCCACAAAACGCCAACCCTATGAACAGGGCCGTCGCCATCAGCATGAAGGCATAGTTCCTACGGCTGTCGCATTCGCTGGTATGGATCGTTGCCAGCATCGCTGGAAGACCAAGAACCAACAGGATATTGGCCGTGTTTGATCCGACAACATTGCCCAGCGCGATACCCGGTGCGTGTTCCTTGACGGCGCTGATAGCAATCAGCAACTCGGGCGCTGACGTGCCGAAGGCCACAATCGTAAGGCTGACGATCAGGGCTGGGACACCCAAACGCAGGCTCAGGTTCACTGCGCCCCGCACCAAGGCATCGCCTGCCAGCAACAGGATCAACAGGCCAAGACCAGACAGCAGCCACGTGGTGATCAAGCCCGGCCTCCTTTTTCACAGGCACAGGGGCCCTTTCCGATGCGGTACCGACCGCATCGCGGACATTTTGCCGAGCTTAGCCTTTTCTGCCCGGGAAACCGCAACTTGCCGAACATTGCCAATACGCCCATTGCGATCAGAAAAAGAGTGACAGCCTTTACGATCACGTCACAAACCGAAACGCGCGTAGGCTGCCCGCTCCTCTAACCCTGCGATGGCGTCCTGCGCCAAGCTGGCCCCAAACCGGGTCCAGATCGGTTTTTTCACGCCATAGCGGCGAAATTTGACCTTGTCGCCGAAACGGTCCTGCATCTTTGGCTTCAGATGTGCGATGCCGTCGATCAACCCCAATTCCTGCGCGCGACGCGCCAGCCAGACCTCGCCCGTGAACAGATCAGCTTCCTGATTCAGCTTGTCCCCGCGCCGATCTTTGACATGCGCAATGAAATTCTCGTGGATATCGCCCAACAACCCTTGCAGGCGGGCCACGTCCTCTTTCTTTTCCGGTGAAAACGGATCGAGCATGGACTTCGATTTCCCGGCGGTATGGACCCGCCGCTCAAACCCTTGCCGCGCCAGAAAGACATGCGCACCAAATCCAGCCGAGATCACACCGATCGATCCCAGTACGGAACTGTCATCGGCCCAGATCTCATCCGCTGCGGCGGCCAGCCAATACCCACCGGATGCAGCGACGTCTTCGACAAAAGCGATGACCGGCACGTCCAGTTCTTCGGACAAACGCCGAATGCGCGCACCGATCATTGAACTTTGGACAGGGGATCCGCCCGGTGAATTGATCTCAAGCGCCACGGCCGCAGGTTTTCCCTTGCGAAAGGCTTTCTCGAGAACCGGCGCCAGCGTGGCGTCGTTCAAAGATCCGCGCCCGGCCATTCCAATGGC
Organism: Ruegeria sp. YKSF131; assembly: GCF_059612645.1. Classification (NCBI taxonomy): domain Bacteria; kingdom Pseudomonadati; phylum Pseudomonadota; class Alphaproteobacteria; order Rhodobacterales; family Roseobacteraceae; genus Ruegeria; species Ruegeria sp. YKSF131. Next base: position 51,202 of record NZ_JBXWQZ010000019.1, read on the forward strand.
GCCGGACAGGCGGACGATGGCCACACAGGGGTGATTTTTGACGAACGGCAGGCTGAGCTTCATGGGTGCCGATGTAGAGTGCCACCAACCCGTAAACAAGGGACTCTTCGAACCTTGAACGCGACGTGAACCAGATTCGCACACTCGACGGGCAAAAATGCAACGCCCCGGCGCGGGTTAGCTGCGAATGCGCCAGCCGGTTTTGAAGATCCAGCCAATGACCGCCAGACACACCCCAGTAAAGGCTATGATGGCCAGCAAACTCAGGGCGATGGGCACATCCGCAAGCCCGAAAAACGACCAGCGAAACCCTGAAATCAGATAGACGACCGGATTGAACAACGTGATCGTCTGCCACAAGGGCGGCAGCATCGAGATTGAATAAAACGTACCACCAAGGAAGATAAGTGGCGTAACCACAAGCTGCGGCACCAGTGACATCTGTTCAAAATTACTGGCCCATATGCCGATGATAAAGCCCAGCAACGAGAAGCTGAGACATGACAGGATCAAGAACGCCGCCATGGCAAAGGGGTGTTCGATCCGTATGTCGACGAAGAAGGTCGACGTGGCCAGAATGACCAACCCCACAAACAGTGCTTTGGTGGCCGCCGCACCGACATACCCAATCACGATTTCTATAAAATTCACCGGTGCCGACAACAGCTCGTAGATGGTGCCCAGAAACTTGGGAAAATAAATTCCGAAAGACGCGTTCGAGATCGACAGCATCACTACAGACAGCATGATCAAGCCCGGCACGATGAACGCGCCGTAGGATACGCCCTCGACCTCCTGAATTCGACTGCCGATGGCGGTGCCAAACACCACGAAATACAGCGAAGTGGAAAGAACCGGCGACAGGAAGCTTTGCGCCAGGGTGCGAAAGAAGCGGGCCATTTCGAACCGGTAGATTGCAGCAATTGCGGTCCAGTTCATGCCGCCTCTCCGGATACCAAATTGACAAATATCTCCTCCAGGCTCGATTGCCGTGTCTGCACATCGCGCAACACCAACCCGGCCTGCGACACGTCATTCAAAAGGGTCGTAATGCCTGTGCGATCCGCATGGGTATCGTAGGTATAGATCAGGCTATCCCCGGCGCCATTGAGGGTCAGATTGTGGTTGGCCAAATCATCGGGAATCTTGGCGATTGGCTCGGTCAGCATGACGACAATCTGCTTTTTGCCCATCTGCGCCATAAGCGTGTCTTTGTCCTGCACCAAAAGCAACTCACCCTTGTCAATGACGCCGACGCGATCCGCGATGGCTTCGGCCTCTTCGATATAGTGGGTTGTCAGAATGATGGTGACACCGTCCCGTTTCAGCTCGGCCACGATTTCCCACATATCCTTGCGCAGCTCGACATCCACACCTGCCGTCGGTTCATCCAGAAACAAAACACGTGGTTCATGCGCCAGAGCCTTGGCGATCAGCACGCGGCGTTTCATGCCGCCCGACAGCTCCTTGATGGGGTTCTTGCGCTTGTCCCATAGCGAGAGCTTGCGCAGAATGTCCTCGATCCGGGCGTTGTCTTTGCCCAGCCCAAACAACCCGCGTGACAGCCGAACTGTGTTCCAGACCTTTTCAAACGGTTCCAGCGCGATCTCTTGCGGGACAAGCCCGATCATCCTGCGCGCTGCGCGATAATCCGACTGAATGTCGTGCCCGCCGACTGAAACCGCACCGGATGTTGGCGTGGTTATTCCGCAGATCGTCGAGATCAGAGTGGTTTTCCCCGCCCCATTCGGCCCCAGAAGCGCAAGAATTTCGCCTTCTTCAATGTCCAGAGACACACCTTTCAGCGCCTCGAACCCATCGGTGTAAGATTTGCGCAGATCTCTGATGGATAAAATGGTCGTCATATCCGCTCCCCGTTCTGGCCCAGACCCTATCGCCCCGAACACAGGGATAACAGGCCCATTCCGTACCATGTGATGAACAACTGCCAAAAGGAAGACCGTCCTCGTCGGCAATCATCCGGCTTGCAATCCCGACACCAGCTAGCAAACTCTGCCGGGAACGGAGGGCCCTGATGCTGAACGGAATACGTGTTGTCGAACTCGAAGGTCTGGGCCCCGGCCCGTTTGGTGCCATGTTACTGGCAGATCTGGGCGCTGACGTGATAACAATCCACCGCAAAGGGGGCGCCGCAACACCGGGTATGCCGGAACGTTCCCTGCTGGACCGCGGCAAAAGATCCATCGCACTTGATCTGAAGGACGCCAATGATTTGGATATCGCGCTTCGCCTAATCGACACAGCCGATACGCTGATCGAAGGATTCCGTCCCGGTGTGATGGAAAAACTGGGGCTCGGCCCGGATGTCTGCCTGACCCGCAATCCAAAACTGGTCTACGGGCGCATGACGGGCTGGGGGCAGGATAGCCCGCTGGCCGACACGGCGGGGCATGACCTGAATTACATCGCCCTGTCCGGTGCGCTCTGGTATGCTTCGCATCCCGGCCATGCACCGCAGACCCCGCCAACGTTGGTAGGTGATATCGGCGGTGGGGCCATGTATCTTGTGGCGGGCATTCTGGCCGGGCTGATCAATGCACAGCGAACTGGCGCAGGTACTGTCGTTGATGCGGCAATCTATGACGGCTCAGCCCATATGATGAACCTGCTTATGACAATGCGCCAAACCGGCAACCTGTCTGAAACCCGGGGTCAAAGCCTGTTGGACGGTCCCCACTGGAGCAGCACCTACGCCTGCGCCTGCGGCGGCTTTATTTCCGTGCAATGCCTCGAACCAAAATTCTATAAGCAGTTTCTGAACTTACTGGGCCTCACAAACGATACCGAGTTTCAGCGGCAATACGACCGTGTTCTGTGGCCTTCGCTTTCACGCCGTCTAACCGACATCTTCGCCAGTCAACCGCGCGACCATTGGGAGGCCCTGTTTCGCGGAACAGATGCCTGCGTTGCTCCTGTCCTCAGCCCGGACGAAGCCCGCTCACACCCGATGAACCGCCATCGCAACAGCTGGCAGGATTTTGACGGCACGTTCCAGGCCGCCGCCGCCCCACGGTTTTCAGGCCATGACTGGACCCCGAAACCCAGCCCCAAGCGCGGCGAGCATACTAATGAGATCCTCGCAGAGCTCGACGGCCTGCGCTGATCCGTACTTCATCTGGCCCAAAATATCCCGGGGGGTGGATTGGCCTCAGGCCAAGAAGGGGGCTGGCCCCCTTTAACCTGCTTACTGCCCGCGTACCGTATCGATCATCAGCTGAACATTCTCAGGATCGGCATCCGGCGTGATCCCATGTCCCAGGTTGAAGATGTGCGGTCCCTTAGAGAACGCCTCGACAATCCGCCGCGTCTCATCCACCAGAGCCTGCCCACCGGTCACCATATGCGACGAGGCCAGGTTTCCCTGTACACAACCATCAATCTGTACATGTCTGGCGGCCCAATCGGGCGACACCGAATTGTCCAGCGCGACGCAATCCACACCCGTCGTCTTGGCAAACCCGACATACCCCTCCCCCGCCTCGCGCGGGAAACCGATCACCGGGATGCCGGGGTGACGCTCCTTGATGGCCTGTGTAATCACACGACACGGTTCCACCGCGTATTTGCGAAACGCGTCACCTTTCAGGGAACCCGCCCAGCTGTCGAAAATCTTGACCACCTCGGCCCCAGCGTCGATCTGAGCTGACAGATACTCAATTGTTGCCTCCGTGATGCGATCCAGAAGCGCCTCGAATAAAGCAGTATCGCTCTCTCGCAGAGCGTGAGCTGGTCCCTGATCGGGTGTTCCACGCCCGGCGATCATGTAGGTCGCGACCGTCCAGGGCGCGCCGGCAAACCCGATCAGCGCGGTCTCAGACGGCAATTCTCGCGACAGGAACCGAACCGTTTCATAAACGGGCGACAATGTCTCATGAATCGCGTCCACCGGCTTCAGCGCTTCAAACTCGGCTTGCCGCGTGATCGTCGACAAACGTGGGCCTTCGCCGGTCACAAACCACAGATCCGCACCCAACGCCTGCGGCACCAGCAGGATATCGGCAAACAGGATCGCAGCGTCAAACCCATAGCGCCGGATTGGCTGCAATGTGACTTCGGCGGCCAGTTCCGGGTTATAGCATAAAGACAGAAAATCCCCGGCCTGGGCACGGGTGGCCCGGTATTCCGGCAGATACCGACCCGCCTGGCGCATCATCCAGATTGGCGGCACATCCTGTACTTCACCCGCCAGCGCCCGCAGCAGCTTCTTTGTCTCGGCCATATTCGCCCCCAATCTTCCGGTTTTGGCAACGGGTCGTCCTTCGGCGGCAATTTGTCAAGCTCAGCCCCCATTGTCAGGGCAATGTGACGCGACTAAAGCTGTGCACATGACTTTGACCCTGCCCACTCCCGCATCGCCCCTCAGAATTGGCACCCGTGGTTCACCGCTGGCTCTGGCTCAGGCCTATGAAACCCGCCAACGCCTGAGCGATGCTTTCGATCTGCCCGAAGCGGCCTTTGAAATCGTCGTGATCAAAACAACCGGCGACAATCGCGCAATGATCGATGCGGATCGTCCCCTGAAGGAAATCGGCAACAAGGGCCTGTTCACCAAGGAAATCGAAGAGGCGATGTTGCGCGCTGAAATCGATATCGCCGTGCATTCAACGAAAGACATGCCTGTTGAACAGCCCGAAGGGCTGGTTCTGGACACATTCCTCCCGCGCGAAGATGTGCGTGACGCTTTCATCTCACCGCGCCTTAACTCAATCCACGATCTGCCCGAAGGGGCCGTTGTGGGCACCTCGTCTTTGCGGCGCCGGGCACAACTGCTGAATCGGCGGCCGGATCTGAAAGTGGTCGAGTTTCGCGGGAACGTGCAGACGCGGCTGAAAAAACTGGAAGCCGGGGTCGCGGATTGCACTTTTCTGGCCATGGCTGGCATTCGCCGTCTGGACATGGACGAGGTTCCAGCCAACGCCATTTCTCCGGATGACATGCTGCCCGCGATTGCACAGGGTACCATTGGCATCGAACGGCGCAGCAACGACATGCGCGCAGCTGAAATGCTTGAAGCGATTCATCACGCGGAAACAGGATGGCGGCTGGCCGCCGAACGCACCTTGCTGGCCGCGCTGGACGGGTCTTGCGAAACTCCGATCGCCGGTCTGGCAGAACTGGACGGAGACAACTTAAGGCTGCGCGGCGAAGTCCTGCGCCCCGATGGATCGGAAACCGTGAACAGAGATGTGACCGGTGCTGTCAAAGACGGGCCGGAAATGGCCCGCGCGATGGCGGCGGAACTGCTGGAACAGGCGGGTCCGGGTTTTTTCGATTGGAAAAAATCAAATTAAATTGAGGCAGTGTGAACTTGATCACTGTGGCTGCCAGGAATCTCAGGCATTAATGTGACATACCGATGAGGAAGTCGGGTCAGTCTCGAAAGTATCGAAAAGTTTTCAGATTGCCGGTGATTTAATCAGTATTCGAGGGGGCGAGGCTGACCCCCGACTTCCAAAGGTAGCGGGTCGCTGTTGAATTCAACGGCGACCCGTTTACGTTGTATACATCCAACCTTCAGGAAATGGCATCAACAGCGTGACGGACAGCGTGGCGGGTCTGTTCCAGATCCGCATCGGTGATCGCCAGCGACGGATAAAGCTTGCCCGGAGACTTGAAGATTCCATGGGCGCGCAGCACCGCATTGTAAGTGGCGTTACGCTGTTGATCATCATGGTTTGCACTGCGATAATCACGGCATTCAGCGTTGGTGAAATAGATGTCAAACAAAGTCTCGTCACCGCAAATCCGATGCGCGATGCCCGCTTCATTCAAGGCGTCCGACTGAATCTGCTGCAAGTGTTTTCCAATTGCGCGCAAACGCTCATACGCGCCGTCACGCCGCAGAATCTCCATCGTCTTCAGACCAGCTGCCGAGGCGACCGGATTCCCTGATAGGGTCCCCAACTGCATCAGCCAACCTTCTTCCCCGACCTTCGATTTATCGAAATGCTTCATGATCTCGACGCTGGCACCGAGCGCAGCCAGAGGGAAGCCACCGCCCGTGATCTTACCCAAAGTGCAGATATCCGGTGTGACCCCGTATCGTTCCTGCGCCCCGCCATAAGCCAGCCGGAATCCGGTGACAATCTCATCAAAGATCAACAGCACACCATGTTGATCACACAGGGCTCGAAGGCCCTGCAAATATCCTGGTATTGGCGGGATAATCCGTTGTAAAGGCTCGACCATAATCGCGGCAACGTCGTCATTTTCATCCAGCAAAGCAGCGACGGCTTCCAGATCGTTAAAGGGCGCGATCAGCATTTGCTCGGCCACGCTGTCGGGGATACCGGCGCTGTCGGGAACTGCCTGCGGGAAATTGACTCTGCGGCTTGGGGCAAGGCTCATCTGCGCCTCGGCGCTCATACCGTGATAACCGCCTTCAAACTTCAGGATCTTGCTGCGCCCGGTATAAGCCCGCGCCAGGCGAATCGCATACATGTCGGCTTCGCCGCCCGACGCGACAAAGCGCACCTGCTCGCAGCAGGGAACGGCGTCGATGATCGCTTCGGCCAGTTCGATGCCCTTGCTGTTGTTTGCAAAAAACGTCATCCCCTTGGGCAGCTGTTCCAATACGGCTTCCATCACCTCGGGGTGGCCATGGCCCAGCAGCATCGGACCCGACCCGATCAGAAAATCGACATATTCGTTGCCGTCCTCGTCCCAGACTCGGCTGCCTTCACCACGGGCGATGATGATTTCGGGATCAAAGTTGCCAAACCCCCCGGCGGGCAGAACGTCATTCGCGCGTGCAATCCACTCGGATTGTGTTCGGATTTTCAGCATCTCAGTCGATCTCCATAATTGGGGTGCCGAGAATATCGAGGTCCGGCACAACACCTAAACCCGGACCTTCGGGCGGAGCAATCCGGCCGTTTTCACGAATTGGTGCATCAGGACACAGATGTGGGGCCACGTAAGAAGACAAGTCGCACGTGTTCATCAGAGAACCTTTCGGCGTTGACGCCGCAAAGTGAAGTGAAGCCGCAGTAATAATATCAGACCCCCATGTGCATTCCGCGCATATCTCGGCGCCCAGATGCACGGTCAGATCCCGAGCACGACGCATTGCCGACAATCCGCCGAATTTCGAAAGTTTCAGCGCCACTGCATCCATGCACCCCAGTTCATGCGCACGCATAAGCGAGGCAAGATCAAAGGCACTCTCGTCGATTTTCATCGGAAGACCGGTAGCCTGACGGACAGCGGCACAGTCTTCCAGCGTTTTGCCGGGCTGTTCCAACATCACGTCCAGATGTGCCACCGCACGCCCGGTTCGGGTCGCCTGCAAGCGCGATGCCCCACAATTCCAGTCACCATATACCAACGGCCCGGTTCCCACGGCTTCGCGCACTTTGATCAACCGTTCGGCATCCGCCTGCCAATCTCCCTCGACGCCCAGCTTGACCTGAAACTGGCGGATGCCGGTTTGAAAAGCGGATTTGGCAATGCGCGCCATCTCGTCCGGTGCAATGCAAGTAATTGAATGATAGAGTGGCATATTTGCCTGCGTTCGCCCACCCAACACCGCATAAACCGGCAACCCTGCCGCCTGACCGAACAGGTCCCAAAGCGCGATATCGACGATTGATTTCGCGTATTGATGCCCTTGCAATAGCCCGTCCAGCTTGCGCATTGGGGCGTCTATACCAAAAGGAGTGATCCCGAGGATTTCAGGCCCCATCTCAGCAATGGCTCCCGGCACCCCATCCGCATAGGCCGGCAGGTAATGCGGGATCGGGCAGACCTCACCCCATCCCCTGTGACCGGTATCCGTTTCAAGGCTCAGAATATGGGATTTCACAGTGGCACAAGTCTTGCCGTCAGCCATGTGGTACGTTTCGTGACTTGTCAGATCGACAGACCAGAGCGTTATCTTGTTGATTTTCAAGCGTATACTCCCACTGGATCACCTAATGTGCTTTCATCCGGATGAACGCCAAGTCCAGGCTCTTCTGGCAGGTGCAAGTGGCCATCAACATTCCGAGGCCCACGCCCCCCGGCAATATCGACCGTGATCATGTCCTGACAGGCCCATACTGCAAGGCAGTTGTTATCCGGGATGGTCGCGGCCAGATGCAATGCTTCGGTATCGGCCAGAACCGTACCGCCAGTGGCCATTACGAACATGTCTATCCCATGGGCCAATGCGATATCCCGAATGCGCGCAGCCTTGGTCAGCCCGCCGACGCGGTTCAACTTGATCCCGAAAATCTGAGTCAGACCATCGCGGGCGATAAGGGCCGCATCCTGCAAAGTCACAAGGCTTTCGTCCACTGAAACGGGCGACGAATGAAGCCCCGAGATTGCAGCAATGTCATCCAGCGTCTCACAAGGTTGTTCGAACATGACATTAAGTTCCGCGCAGGTGCTCATCACACGCAACGCTTGCTGACGCGTCCAGCCTCGATTGACATCATAAAGAACGATCTCGCCGGGTCGCCGAATACTCTCGACATCGCGAACACGCGCGATGTCCCGTTCAACGTCACCGCCGATCTTTACGGAATGGGCGATGTAGCCCCGCTGGCGATAACGCTCTATGACCGCGCGCGTTTCGTCGACGGTTTTCGCCCCGACCGAGGACGCAATCGGGCGCGGTGTCCGCGATCCACCCCCCATCAGATCGGCAATCGGCACGCCCGCCGCCTGACCCGCGATATCCCAGCAGGCCATATCAATTGGGCTTTTGGCATAAAGGTGCCCGGGCAAGGCAAGATCCATCGCCCGTTCCACCTCCAAAACCCGTCGCGGATCCAGGCCCAGAATGAACGGCGCCATCGTTTCAATTCCAGCGCGGATACCCGGTCCATGCGCGGGCACATAGGTATGGCCCCATGGGGTCCCTTCACCCCAGCCAACAAACCCCGCATCGGTCTCGATTTTCACGAGTGTCGCGTCAAGGGTTTCGAATTTCAGCCGCCCACCAGACAACCAATATGGATGCTCAAGCGGGAGATCGATGTTATATACAGTGATAGCTTTGATCTTCATGCGATATCCATCCGGGGCAAGTCACCCATGCCTTCACCGCGCCACAGGACATAGGTCAGGATCGGCTGATCTGTGGTGACCATGGCATGACTTTGCCAACTTGCGTGCAAGCGCGTTTGATTGGCACCAATATGAGTTTCGTCCCCATCGACCTTGAACAACGCACCTCCGCCAAGAACGAGGTAGAGTTCTTCGGCCTGATGGCTGTGCCAATCGTAATTCAGGCCAGCCCCCCAATACGCGATGTAGCCGCGCAGCAGGGTCGAGTGAAAATGTCCGGTTGGACCGAACAGCTCATAATAGCCGTATCGGTTCAGGAAATCCGCACCAACTTCGTCTTCAGTGTAGGTGTGTTTCCAATGTGCCAGATGCGCCGTCGCTTTGACCGCCGTGATCAGGTCACGGGTTGGCGCGTCTTCAACAAGGTCGAAGGCTGCCACCAGTCTCGTTGCGGGAATGGGTGCGGGATCCAACCCCGTCGGGGTCAGATTACCCGGCCAAGACGCGAACGCAGCCAGATCCGGATGCGCATGGTGCATTTGCCGGGCAGCTTTAAGAACATCGTCAAGCGTCATGGCATCACCACGATGTTGCCGGCGTGCTCTTTCGCAATGAACGCGGCTTGCGCATCTCGGAGATCCTCCAACGGGTATGTCGCGGCAAGCGCTGGCTGGATCTCACCAGCCTCGATGTATGTTACGAGGTTCTTCATGACCTGAGGGTCAATGACGGTCGAACCGGTGAAGGTCAGGTCGCGCAGGTAGAATGTGCGCAGATCAAGTTCGACGATCGGGCCTGCAATTGCGCCCGAACAGGTATAGCGGCCACCCCGTTCCAATATGTCGATCAGGTTCGGCCAGTATGGTCCGCCCACGACATCTGCGACCACACTGATCTTTTCTACGCCCAGCGCCTCGCGCAGGTTCGCAGGAGCGCGTGGCAGAATGACGTCAGGGCCAAGCCTGGCCACGTCCGCGTGTTTGGATTCGGATGCCATCGCGATCACCCGTGCGCCGCGCCGTTTGGCCAGTTGCACAAGCGCACCGCCCACACCGCCGGAAGCACCTGGAACCAAAACCGTATCCTCGCCGGTCACATTGGCACGGGTCAACATGCCTTCGGCGGTGGAGTAAGAGCAGGAAAAAGTTGCCAGTTCAGCATCCGTCAGGTTCGAGGTGATTGCCACAGCATTCACCGCCAGAGTTGTCGCGTATTCGGCAAAACCACCATCCCGTTCCGAGCCGAAATAACCAGTCTTGTCCATATTGTCGGGTTCCACCGGGTCGCGCAGCCAGCCATCCGTGATAACACGCTCACCAATACGCCCCCGGTCAACACCGTCGCCGACGGAAACGATATGCCCGCAGATATCGGCCCCTTGAATTCGCGGAAAGGTGATCGGATTACCGCCCCAGGTGGGATCTTCTTCGCCAACCTCTTCAAACGCACCACCGGTCGTTGCGGCTGAGACCGTCTTAGAGTACCAACCCGACCGCGTGTTGACGTCCGTATTGTTCAGGCCACATGCCGCAACCTTGATCAGCACTTCACCCTCCGCAGGTTCAGGACGCGGCCAGTTATCGTGCCAAACTATCTGCTCTAAACCTCCATGGCCCATCGTGACCATGGCTTTCATTGTGGTGGGCAGGTTCATCAGGCGGTCTCCACTACTGCGTCTATGCGGGGCAGCAGGCTGTCTGGATCGTAGGCGGGCTTATCCAGTACTCGGGCCGGACGCGGCTTGCCGTGAATCACGACCTCCAATTCGGTTCCCGCTTTTGCTGCTTCGGGTTTGATGTATGCAAAGGCCAATATCTTACCGACCGTGTGACCGAACGCGACCGAAGCCGTCGAGCCTATGACACGCCCGTCCAGCATCACCGCCTCGCCTCCATGGCCGTCAATTTCGCCATCCGGCTCGATTTGCAGATAGGCACATATCCATGGCAAATCGGTGTTCAGCGTCTTGTCCCTGCCCAGGTAGTCCTTGCCCGTACGGGCAAAGCGCAGCGCGTCAGCTTCGGCCAGCGTGACCTCGTTGGTCAGCTCACCTGCCCCTTTGAAGCCCTTCTCCATCCGCATCACGTTCATGGCGAAACTGCCATAGTCTGCGATGCCATACGCCTCGCCCGCAGCCCATAGCGCATTGTAGACATCAAGGCAGGCGGCGTTGGGCATATGCAGCTCCCAACCCAGTTCACCCGCATAAGACATGCGAAACGCCCAGAGTTTATGACCGGCAATCGTGACCTCTTGCGCCGACAGCCAGCGGAACCCGGCATTGCTCAGATCGGTATCCGTACAGCGCGCCAGAACTTCGCGTGATCTGGGGCCGTTCAGCGACAAGGCAGACCAATCAGAAGACAGCGCGGTGATCTGCACATCTTCACCCTTGCGCTGATGCGCCAAATGATCAAGCAAACGCTGTTCGAAGAACGCAGCACAGACCAGATAGAAGCGGTCTTCGGCCATGCGGACAATCGTAGTCTCCAACTCGATCCGGCCACGGCGGTTCAGCATATGGGTCAGTGTGATCGAGCCAACCTTTTGCGGCATCCTGTTAGCAGTCAACCGATCCAGCAGAGTATAAGCATCGGGCCCCGATACTTCGACTTTGGTGAAGGCAGTGACATCCATGATCCCGACACGTTCCCGCACGGCTTTGACCTCGGTCGCGACCATATCGTCGGCAGGAGTGCGGCGGAAGGAATAGTGATCGCGTTGTTCCACGCCATCGCGGGCGAACCAGCGGGGGCGTTCGAAGCCATAGACCTCTTCATGTACCGCGCCTTTTGATTTCAACAACTCATACAGTGGCGACGGCTTGATCGGACGCCCTGCAAGTCGATTGAAGTGTGGAAACGGGATTTCGTGACGTAAGCAATAATCTTCCTCGGCCTTGATCACCTGCCAGTCTTTGCTGGCATAGCTGCCAAAGCGGCGCGGATCGAAATCCCGCATCGAGATATCGGCAGCCCCATGCACCATCCAGCGGGCCAGTTCACGGGTCAGACCCGGCCCCCAGCCGATGCCGATCTGCGTCCCGCAACAGCACCAGTAATTTCGCACACCCGGCGCAGGACCGATCAAGGGGTTGCCGTCCGGCGGATGTGATATCGCCCCATGCACATCACGTTGAATGCCCAGTTCGGAAAAAATCGGCATCCGGTTCAGACTTTCCTCAAGCCATGGCATTACCCGGTCATAATCCGCGTCGAACAACCAGTTCTCGTACTCCCAAGGGCAATGATCATGCCAGACCGAGTTCGGATTCTCTTTCTCGTATATTCCGATCAGGCCGCGCTGCTGCTCCATCCGGATATAGCCCGAGACTTTGCGGTCATCGCGGATCACCGGCAGTTCCTTGTCCAAGTTCTGGAATTCGGGCACTGGCTCAGTCACGAAATAATGGTGCGTCATTGACGTCATGGGCAGTTGCAGCCCGGACCATTCGCCCATCTGGCGCGCGTAGGTGCCGCCCGCGTTCACCACATGCTCACAGATGATGGTGCCCTGTTCGGTCTCAACAATCCATTCGCCGTTTGCGCCCTGCGTGATGTTCGTCGCCCGGCAGCTGCGGAAGATGCGCACGCCCTTCTGGCGTGCCCCGGCTGCCATCGCCATGGTCACATTGGTCGGGTCCACATGCCCGTCATCCGGTGTATGCAGCGCGCCCAGAACACCTTCGAGGTTATAAAACGGATGCAGTTCAGCCACCTTCTCGGGACCGACAAGTTCGATATTGAAACCCAGCGACCGGCCCACCGACAGGGTATGGCGCAGCCAATCCATCTCATCCTCGGTATATGCGAGACGGAACGAGCCGCAGCCATGCCATGTGACAGGCTGACCTGTCTCGGCCTCAAGCAGGCCGGAATACAAACTGATGTTGTAATCGACGCATTTGCCCAGACCAAAGCTTGAGGTTGAATGCGTAATCTGCCCTGCCGCATGCCATGTACTGCCGCTGGTCAGCTCGGCCTTTTCCAGCAGAACAGTCTCTTCGCCCCAGCCTTCATGGGCCAGATGGTAGGCCAGACCAACGCCCATGACGCCGCCTCCGACGATGACCACGCGTGCGTGTGACGGCAGTTCATTCCCGGACATGATTTTTCCTCTTCCCGAGTCGCTTTTCTGCTCGACAGGCTAATTCCACATTTGTACCATCGTCAATCATGATTGACACAAATGTATCATCAACTGTTCTGGACCGCCTGACCGAAGAGTGGGACGCCCTGACCCCTGAGGCGCAGAAAGCCGCGCGTTACGTTCTGGAGAACCCTACGGATGTAGGGGTCTCAACCGTGCGCGAAATTGCCGAGGCGGCAAAGGTCAAACCCAACACATTCGTGCGCATGGCACGGCAAGTGGGGTTTGAAGGGTACGAAGATTTTCGCGAACCCTTTCGCGACGCGATCCGAAAAGGGCGCGTGTCGTTTCCAGACCGTGCCAGATGGCTTCAGGACATCGGCAAATCCGGTGAATTGGGCGGCCTGTATGCCGATATGATCGGCGCCGCGATCCGGAATATCGAGGAAACATTTGCAGGGATCGACGCGAACCGCCTGAAATCTGCTGCCGAAGTCATCTGGAATTGTCGCCAGATTTTCACACTCGGCGTGGGCGTCAACAATTCCAACGCGCGCAACTTTACCTATCTGGCTTCGACCGGGATGAAGCAGTTTCATGCAATCCCCCGCCCCGGTTCAACCCCGGTAGACGATCTGGCATGGGCGGATGAACAGGACGTGCTGATTGCGATCACCTGTCATCCCTACCGAACCGAAGTGATCGAGGCGGTCAAACTGGCACGTCAGCAGGGCCTGACTGTCATAGGTATCTCAGACAGCCCGGCCAGCCCTGTGATCCGGAACGCCCATCACGGGTTTGTCGTCGCAGCAGATACGCCGCAGTTTTTCCCATCATCCGTTTCGACCATCGCGCTGCTGGAAACGCTGCTGTCTTTCGTGATCGCCGTATCCAGCGACGAGATCGTCGAACGGGTCGAACGTTTCCATCGTCGCCGCCATCAGCTTGGCATCTATGCGGAGGAACCCGAATGAATGTACCCCTGACCCATTCACTGGACGCGCGCTACTATACGGATCCCGCCATTTTCGAGAAGGAGATACAGGGGCTTTTGGCCCGAACATGGCAGTTCGCAGGCCATGTCGCGCAGGTTCGGGAAACAGGGGATTACTTTGCTTTTGAGATCGCCGGGCAAAACCTGTTCTGCATTCGCGGACGCGATGGCGAAATTCGCACTTTCTATAACGTCTGCCAGCACCGCGCGCACGAAATGGTCTCGGGCGCAGGAAACACCCGCGTCGTCGTCTGCCCTTACCACGCGTGGACTTACGAGTTGTCCGGCCAGCTGCGCGCGGGTCCAAATATCAAATCCGTCCCCGGATTTGACCGCAGTGCAATCTGCCTGACGGCGGTCCGGACCGAAATCTTCAATGGGTTCATCTTCGTCAATCTCGACGAAAACGCAGCCCCGATGGATGACTGGTATCCCGGAGTGCGGCAGGAAATCCGTACATTTGTCCCACATATCGACGAGCTTGAGCCGCTGGAATGGGTCGAGATCCCTGAACACTGCAACTGGAAAGTCAGCGTCGAGAATTATTCGGAATGCTATCACTGCCCGACCAACCACCCGACTTTTGCTGAAGGTGTCGTCAAGCCCGAAACCTACGACATCCAACCCGATGCAGGCGGCGGTTTCGTGCTGCGCCACACGACCGAATGTCAGAGCCTCGACAAGATGACTTACCCTATCGACTTGTCGGTGCCTCATGCGGGCGAATACCAATCGTGGTTCCTGTGGCCTATGTTTTCGTTCCAGTGCTACCCGGGCAATGTGCTGAACACATATCACTGGCGCGCAAGTGACACGGATCACTGCACCGTCTGGCGCGGTTGGTACACCGAAGGTGGTTCGGAAAGCGCGGTGATCCTGCAACTGGCCGTTCAAGACAGGGAAACAACGGTCGAAGAAGACATCCGGCTTGTGGAATCCGTGCATCGCGGCCTCAGATCGCGCGGTTACCGCCCCGGCCCGCTGGTGCTGGATCCGGGTTGCGGTGTGATGTCTGAACACTCAATCGCGAAGTTGCAACAATGGATGCGCGAGGCCGTGGAATGAAACCCGCCCCAGGCAGACATAACCTGTTTGCCCTGCCCTTGAGCGGATAGATCAACCACGCTGATGCCCAAGGAATGGCACCTTTGCGAAGTCGACCGGTCCTGGCCTAAAGCCACGTAGGTATATCGAGATAATGGACCATCCACACCGGTTAAAACAGATGTGCCACTGGATAATTTCGCACTACGATCCCGCATACAACCACCACCTGACACGCTGACAAACCGGAGACCCGCAATGGCCGACTTATTTGACGAAGACCTGTTCCTGAAAGGGTTGGAACAACGGAAGAATACACTGGGCGCGGACTATGTGGAAAAGAACCTTGCAGCAGCTGACGATTTCACCCGCCCGTTTCAGGAA